>NZ_JBFTIN010000005.1:0-210884 GCF_056394785.1 Rhizobium sp. 10N414
GGAGCCGCGTCGATCTGGTCGTACGCCTTGAACTCGCCGAAGTACTTCGTGATCGCTGCCGTCAGAGACGTCTTGCCGTGGTCAACGTGGCCGATCGTGCCGATGTTAACGTGCGGCTTGTTGCGCTCAAACTTACTCTTTGCCATTTGAATGCTTCCTGTGAACGAAATGGATGACCCCGGCGAACCGGTTTAGTGCCGCCGTTTAAGGCTTTCGGGGAAATTGCGCAAGACCTATTTGCGGACCGTATTCCTAGCCTGCGGGCGCATATGGGAAGGAAGCGCCCGATCGGCAATATCCACCGGAGATGGCAGCGAAGATATATTCGCGAAGAACGGGCGCGACGGCGCCAAGGATATGATAGTACATCGTTTGCAGCCCTTACGCGGAAGCACTGCTCGGAGACACCGCAATGGAACCAAAGGAAATTGCAAAACGATCCGCAGGCAACTTTCTGATCTTTGCCGCTTGCGCATTCATATTGTGGGTTCTTGCCGCTGCGATCGACTGGGTCGCGCAGCTTGCACGCCTCTCCTCGCCCGAGCGGCTCCCGGCTCTGGCGACATCGATCGTCAGCTCTTCGACGCTGCAAGCGATCGTCGCAATATGGCTGCTCACAGCGGCATTTGCCATCGCCTTCCCAAAGATGCTGACGCCACTTTCGGCCACCACGACGCTGATGTTCGACGTGGGATACGGTATTCTCGGCGCCCTCACCGGCTTCGGCATCGCGATCGGTCTCTTCGGTGGCGGCTGGTCGATCCTGTTGCGCGCCGTGATCTACAGCGCCCTCATCGCCATCGGCTTCGTTGCTGTCCGCATATGGCTGTCGAGAGAGGATCTCAGCACCAACACCCAAAAGCGATGGACGATCGCCGGCATCATCGCGCTGGCCTCGCCTTTCGTGCTGCTCTGGGGCTAGAGGTACGCATAGCGACCCGGCTCGCGCAAAGCGTTACAGCAACAACAGGACACTGCGAAAATCTGGAGCGGGTAGCGGGAATCGAACCCGCGTATTCAGCTTGGAAGGCTGCTGCTCTACCATTGAGCTATACCCGCGGGGTGGTATCCGATCCAATGACGAATGGTGGAGAGAGTTGGATTTGAACCAACGTAGGCTGAGCCAACGGATTTACAGTCCGTCCCCTTTAACCACTCGGGCATCTCTCCAGTCTTTTCGTCCGGATCGTGAGACCAAGCTCGTCAGACTTTCGAAGCGTTGCCGCCCCTCGGTCTGCGCCGCGTATATGACCGGACGATTTACGCATGTCAACACGATGACGACGGAAAAAATGTGAAAAATTTCATCGACCGTGGAAAGCCGGGGTCCTGAAAGAAATCCTATGCGGAAAGAAGCACGCTCGCTATAAAGCCGCATGAGCAAAGACAAGAAAACCGGTGGCAAGCCCACTGACGAAAAATCCGCCAAGGACACGCATTACGCAACCCTGCGCCGCGCGCATCGTGATAGCAAACGCGAACGCGGTGAGATTCCGACACCGCCGCCACAGAAGCGCCGGCGCGGTGCCGAGGACTGGAAGCCTCCTGCACTCGCGCCCGAGCAGGTCTATCTCTACGGCCTTCATACGGTTCGTGCCGCGCTTGACAACAAGGAGCGCCGGAACGTCAAGTTGTCGGTGACCCAGAACGCGCTTGCGCGTCTGGAGATCGCTGCCGAC
The DNA here is from genome assembly GCF_056394785.1 of Rhizobium sp. 10N414. Taxonomy (NCBI): domain Bacteria; kingdom Pseudomonadati; phylum Pseudomonadota; class Alphaproteobacteria; order Hyphomicrobiales; family Rhizobiaceae; genus Rhizobium; species Rhizobium sp. 10N414. The sequence goes on from NZ_JBFTIN010000005.1 coordinate 1,680, forward strand.
GCGCTCGGCATTCCGGTCGAAATCGTCGCTCCGCACGATATCGACAAGGTCCTCGGCCCGGATGCCATCCATCAGGGTGTCATGCTGGAAACGCGCCCCCTGCCCGTCCGCCGGCTGGAAGCACTGAAGGACAGCCCACTGCTTCTCGTGCTCGACCAGGTAACCGATCCGCACAATGTCGGCGCCATCATGCGTTCCGCCGTGGCCTTCAATGCAGGTGCCGTCATTACCACACAGCGCCACAGCCCGACCGAATCAGGCGTGCTGGCGAAATCAGCCTCAGGTGCACTGGAACTCATCCCCTATATCCAGATCACGAATCTTGCCGACGCTCTTGGAGAACTGCACAAGCTCGGCTTCTTCACGATCGGCCTCGATTCGGAAGGACCGGCGCCACTCGAGGGCACATTCTCGGGTGACAAGGTGGCGCTCGTGCTGGGTTCCGAAGGTAAGGGGCTACGCCAGAAGACGCGCGAAACTGTCAGCGCGCTTGCCAGGCTAGACATGCCGGGTGCGATCAAGTCACTCAATGTATCTAATGCTGCGGCGATCGCTCTTTATGCGGCGAGGCAGCATTTGAAAATTTGATAGAGTTGGGGGATCGCRGCGAAAGGCGCGATCTTTCTCTTCCATATGCGGGATGATAGCAGCGCCGCAAAGCAACTAGGAAGCCAGCAAACTGCTGCTCGTCTCGGTTTTGACTCTGCTCTTTTCCATGCTGCCCCGCATTCGAACAGGAGGAACATATTTCCATATGGCCATCCGCTCCCTCGTCATCGGCACTCTGTTCGTCGGCGTATTTGTTGCCATCATTCTCAGCATCGTCTGGATCGACAAGTCGCAGCCGATTCACGAACTCGCTCCGCTGGCGCCCGCCCCTGAACGCCCTATTCCAGCACCCGTACAGTAGATCGTGTAGCTATCATTAGGGGAACCGACGGTCGGCCCCGCGCGTTGGCTTCGCACGATTTAGGAGAGAAATGTGCGGGTAATGATCGCTATTATCGTTTTCATGGTTGCTTCGGTGCTGAGCATTGCAATCATGTCGCCGTTGGGTGCCGGAGAGACCGGTGACGCCTTGCAAACGAGCGTGCGGCAGACTGCGCCTCGGAACTAGCAAAGTCGGGTCTGCGGCGTTCGCAACGCAAACTCCGATGCAAGGTCGGACGAACGAAATCACGATCGCGCGGATTTCTTCTTTACAGGACGGCAGAATCTGGTACTTGGCAGGCATCGCCCTTGTAGCTCAGTTGGTAGAGCACCTGATTTGTAATCAGGGGGTCGCGGGTTCGAACCCTGCCGGGGGCACCACTAATTTTGCACGAAATCAGTGACTTGATAACTAATTCGCCTCAGTTGGCGCGTTTTTTTCATGTGACCTCAACCCGTCACGGCTCCCTCGTTCGCTGGTCGGACCAAGGCCGCAAACTTGGCGAGGACGCCGTGCCTGTAGCGCGGCGGAGGCTGGCTCCAAAGGCTTCGGCGTCTCGCAATCTCTTCATCTGGGACGTCGAGCTGCAGAAGTAGCTGATGGGCGTCGATGGTGATTTGGTCGCCGTCCTTGACAAGTGCGATTGCCCCCCCCTCGAAGGCTTCGGGCGTGACATGCCCGACCACCATACCCCATGTGCCGCCGGAGAACCGCCCATCTGTGATGAGGCCGACGCTCTCTCCAAGGCCACGTCCGATGATAGCGGAGGTCGGGGCAAGCATTTCCGGCATTCCCGGACCACCCTTCGGCCCGAGGTAACGCAGGACCAGAATGTCGCCGGCCTTGATTTTGTCCGAGAGAATAGCATCCATTGCGGATTGCTCGTCTTCGAAGACGCGCGCCGGGCCAGCAATCACCGGGCTCTTGAGCCCGCTGATCTTTGCCACCGCCCCACCCTCTGCCAGATTGCCTGTGAGTATGGCGAGATGTCCCTCGCGATACAGTGGCGCTGAGAGCGACCGGATAACGTCCTGGTCCGCACGAGGCTCGTCGGGCACGGCCGAGAGTTCGTCAGCGATCGTCTTGCCGGTGATCGTGAGACAATCGCCGTGCAGAAGGCCCGCATTCAACAGTAGCTTTAGGACTTGAGGAATGCCGCCGGCAGCGTGGAGATCAACAGCCATATAACGGCCGGATGGCTTGAGATCGCAGATTACTGGTACCCTACGGCGTATCCGCTCGAAATCCTCCAGCGTCCATTCCACCTCGGCCGCATGCGCAATGGCGAGATAGTGCAGCACCGCATTCGTTGAACCTCCAGTGGCCATGATGAGCGCCACGGCATTTTCAATCGACTTCCGCGTGACGATGTCGCGTGGTCGAATGCCGGCCTTCACCGCTTCCACCAAAACGCGCGCGGACTCGACCGTGCTATCGATCTTTTCTTGGTCGGGATTGGCCATGTTGGAGGAGTAGAGCAGCGACATGCCGATCGCCTCGAAGGACGAACTCATGGTGTTCGCGGTGTACATGCCGCCGCAAGAGCCGGTCGTCGGGCAGGCATTGCGCTCAATGCCCTCGAAATCCTCAGCGCTCATCTTTCCGGCCATGTAAGCGCCGACGGCCTCGAACGCGGACACGATGGAGAGGCTCTCGCCCTTCCAGCGACCCGGCTTGATGGTGCCGCCATAGACATAGACGGCCGGAACGTTAGCGCGGAGAATGCCGATCATACCGCCCGGCATGTTCTTGTCGCACCCGCCGAGCACTAGAACGCCATCCATCCATTGGCCCTGCACCGAGGTCTCCACACAATCGGCGATAACCTCGCGCGAGACGAGAGAATATTTCATGCCCTCCGTTCCCATGGCCATGCCGTCCGAGATGGTAGGCGTGCCGAATATCTGCGGATTGGCTCCGGCCGCCTTGATGGCGGCTATCGCCGCGTCGGCAAGCGGCTGGAGGCCGGCATTACATGGCGTGATCGTCGAGTGCCCGTTGGCGATGCCGATCATCGGCTTGTCGAAGTCCCCTTTGGTATAGCCCAACGCATAGTACATCGCGCGATTGGGCGAGCGAGCAATGCCTTGGGTGATATGCCGTGAACGGTCGTTGTGAGCCATATGCGCCTCCCGCTAGCCAAACGGAACCGTACTCTATTGGAAACCAAATACGCTGTGAAATATGCTTTTTGCCTCCAACTAAGTCGCCGCACATATCAAAGGCTGCCGATGGAACTGAGACAGATCTGCCAAATTTGTCGCCGTCGACGAGAAGCTGCAATTTCCTCGGCGTCTTGGACTCGGTCAGCAACCGCCGGTCTTCCGCTTCGCCAGAGTCGCCATCAGGTCCGCGTTCATCGCGCCAGGCGGTCCAGTTTCGTCACTAGCACCGTATCGCCCTCACGTGCATAGTAGAGGCACCTTCTCAGTTCCTTTCGCTTCCCGGTCAAGCCGGTTTCGTAAGTGAACGAGTGACGTCATGCGGCCGGATGCATGATGGTTCAGACCCACGAGGAGAGCGACATGGCATTCTTTGCTAAGGGAGTTTTGCTTGCTGCGGCGGGCGCCATCGCCTTCTGCCTTCTGGCGTGCGTTGCGCAGGCGGCATCGTGCGGCAAAAGCGCTGCCGGGTTTGAACAGTGGAAAGTAGAGTTTGCCGAGACGGCAAAGGCTGCAGGCGTCAAGGGGAAGGGTCTTGCAGCGCTTGCCGGTGCGAAATACGCCGTAGGAACCATTCAGGCCGACCGCTCCGTCAACAAGGCTTTCAGCGGCTCGGTCGCCGACTTTATGAGACGACGCGGTGGGTCCGCGATTATTTCCAAGGGCCGTTCGCTTAAGACGGCGAATGCAGCGCTCTTCGACAGCATCGAGCGCAACTACGGCGTGCCCGCCGGCGTGCTTCTCGCCATCTGGGGTATGGAGACCAACTTCGGCGCCTCTATGGGCAACCAGAACACAGTTTCGGCAATCGTCACGCTCGCGTACGATTGTCGCCGCCCGCAATTCTTCGCGCCTCATGCTATCGCGGCGCTCAAGCTAGTCGACAGCGGCGTGCTGAGTGCCGGCTCGGTCGGCGCCATGCACGGCGAGATCGGCCACACAGGGTTCCTGCCTGGGAATGTCCTGAAATACGGCGTCGGAAACAGGAACATGCGCGACAAGAGCACGGCGCTGATGTCCACGGCCAACTTCCTCAGGGCGCACGGCTGGGGCGCCGGCGAGGACTATCAGGGCAATATCGGCGCCATCGCCGGCTGGAACTCCGCGAGTGTGTATCAGCAGGCGATCGCCCGCATCGGCGAGGCGATCGACGGCGGTTAGATCCTGCCTCCAGTTACAAAGCCGCCATGCGCCGAGTCAGAATGTTATTTGCGTGGAAGGGGTGCGGAGGACGAGAATGCTCGGTCTGTGGCTAATCTCTCAGGCTACCAGCGACTCGGTTGGTCTCGTGTAATGGGCACGTGATCGCCGATACAGTCGATTGGCTTCCTCCGTCAAAGGGTGCGCAGACATTGCGGAAACCTCGAGGGCCGAGGCGTTGTCACTAAAGGGCCACGACCCGACCGGAGACATCGTCCGTGTAGATGCAGTAGAATAGGTGGGCAGATGCAGACGCAGTCGGTAGTTCGCGAGGCTCAAGCGAGCCGATCTCCCACCAGTCCAAGTGTCTCTGCAAAAGTGACCACGCGTGCAGGCGCTCCTCGTGCCAGACATCATCGTCCGGCAGTTCCTGGAAGTGGCCGTTCAGCACGACGCTCCTCCATCCGCCCTTCCCCCACTGCTCCTCCACCTGGAGGCAGACTCTTGGATTCAGCCGCATCCACTCCACTTTTCGTCCTGGCATCGAAAAACTGTAGGCTACTCGTGATTGGAACGCAAAGTAGATTGGGACCACGTAAGGCCGGCCTTCGTTACTGCAAGCCAGATGACCAAAATGCGCCCGTTCCAGCATTTCCAAGCATTCTACATGGCTCATACTCCTGAGTGTCGTTGACATGTCTGTCTCTCCCATTCCTCCGAGGAATACTCGACGGGCCGCAAAACGAGGACACCGCTTACATAAATCATCCTCCTTTTTTGCTGGATCTGCATTGTGCTGGATCAATTTCCAATCCTGAAACGTGTACGGATAGGGCAGAGGATATCGCTCGGCGCACTGCAAAACGGATGGTACCGAACCGCGTCTTCGACCGATGTTCTATTCGACCGATGTTCTAAATGTGCGTTCTCCGGCGGACGGTTCGACCGATACTGCGTTAGACTGAGTCCGCGCGCCAATTAATTTCCTGTGTTCTTGACATTGATCAAAGTCACTTGCCCACCCGCGTGCTTTAATGACTGCGCTCGATGTCGAGCGAAACGCAATGATTAGATCCGGCTTCCGGACCTCTTGGCCAACAGGAGATGATCATGCCCGATATGTTCCCCATTAAGAAAGAACAGAAGACCACGACGCCGGCTCCCGGCGGGATGTGGTCTCCATTCGACTCACTTCGTACCGAAATCGACCGGCTGTTCGACGACTTCGGCCCTTCCTCATGGCGTCCGCTCTCAGGTCAGCTCCTCGGACGCACGACTTCTGCTGCCGACTGGGTCGTGTCTCCCGCGGTGGATGTCGTCGAGAAAGACAACGCATTCGAGATCACCGCGGAAGTTCCCGGCCTCGACGAGAGCAACATAGACATCAGGCTTTCGAACGGCGTGCTGACCATTCGGGGCGAAAAGACGGAGGAAAAGGAATCGAAGGACGAGGCCTACCACCTTTCGGAGCGCCAATACGGCTCCTTCCAGCGCTCGTTTCGGCTTCCTGACTACATCGAGGCAGATAAGATCGCCGCCGCTTTCGCGAAAGGCGTCCTGAAGGTCACGCTTCCAAAGGCTGCCAACACCGGGACGAACGACCGCAAGATCGAGGTCAAAGCCACATAGCCTTGGAGCGTGCGAAGGGGCGGCTGTCGACCCTGGGCGGCCCCTCTGGCGTATTTCTTCATCGTTTCGTCGATCAAGGCCATGGGAGGTTTGTCATGCTGTCGCCCGATAGAGATTTCAAACCCGGCGGTGAGCGTTTTGCCATTCCAACGCAGGGAGAAGTCGAAGGCAAGCTGCTGGTTTCAGAGATCGTAGCAGTGGCTTGTCTCCAGGAGCTCATGAAGCTCAAGAATACTGCCGCGATTGCAAGGGTTCACCGACGCGTCCTGCACGAACTCAAGGAGAAATGCCAAGTCCTGAAGTTATGTGTCACCGACGAAAGAGCCGTCGTCGAATATGCGGAGCAGGTGTTAAAGTGCGCTGTGGCAGAAGCAGGCGGCTGTCGCTAACGCCTCCAGATACGAGCCTCGATACATGCGTGGCACGCTACCGCAAAGAAGGGCGATTATAGACGCCAACTTGGCATTGGAGCACGTTTCAAAACGTTCTGTATCCATTGTCACTACGAATGCCTCGGCAAGCCTGCGCGTACGGTCTCGCTATCGACGGAGAGTACGCAGTGCCGCCCCACGCCAGGATTGACGCCATCTGCCTTGTCGACGAAAGATGATCCGAGGCTTGCCCGGCTCGAGTTCCGGGCCTTCCACAGCATACGCCTGAAATCGAGCAGCGAAGAATTGACGATGGCTCCAGCCGGCGCTGCAGATGCACTTGACAAAATCGGCTTTTATTGGCGCCTAGACGCCAAGACTATGTTATCGTTCGTTGAATACGTAAAAGGAATTACATGGGCCGTTCGTTTCAGACGCTTTCCTTCCTTGCCTCCTCGGCGACAGAGGCGCTGGCGGCTCGGGAAGAGTTGATAGGCATTTATGGTGACGTGCCCCCTGAAGAGGCCGACGTGATCGTCGCCCTCGGCGGCGACGGTTTCATGCTGCAGACGCTGCATGGCACGATGAACTCGGGCAAGCTGGTCTACGGCATGAATCGCGGCTCCATCGGCTTCCTCATGAACGACTATCGAACGGAAGATCTGCAGGATCGAATCTGCACAGCAGTCGAAAATGCCTTTCACCCTTTGCAGATGACAACGGCGAATTCCGACGGCACGAATTCGACAGCACTTGCCATCAACGAAGTCTCGCTGTTCCGGCAATCCTATCAAGCCGCCAAACTGCGGGTCGAAGTGGACGGTGTCGTGCGACTCGACGAGCTTATCTGCGACGGCCTGATGGTGGCCACGCCCGCGGGTTCGACGGCCTATAACCTCTCCGCGCATGGACCGATCCTGCCGCTTGACGCCCCTCTGTTGGCGATGACTCCGGTCAGCGCGTTCCGGCCGCGGCGCTGGCGCGGCGCCCTTCTGCCCAACAAGGTGACGGTCGATATACACATACTCGAGGCGGAGAAGCGGCCGGTCAACGCGGTCGCTGACAACACGGAAGTGAAATCGGTGCTGCATATTCGCATCGCGCAATCGGAACTTACGACCGCGCGCATTCTCTCCGATCCCGATCGATCATGGTCCGATCGTATTCTTGCGGAGCAGTTCGAGGACTGAGACATGAGCTTGCGACGAACGACGCTTTGTACCTTGCTGCTAGCCGCGTCCACCCTCTGCGCGCGAGGCGTTGAGGCAGAAGACGCGATCCTACCGGCTTCAGTCATCTTCGCGACCAGCACCGGTTACTGGGAAGACGACGGTGCGGCGCCGGCCATTCAACGATCACCTTCGGCGCCCCAAACTGCGGCTGCCGTTCCCGCTCCCGCAAAACCGCGCCACGGCTACTACAAGCTGTTTGCCGTCAGGCAGGCGGACCGCACCGCCAAGATATATTTGCAGCAAATCGAGCAGAGCGACGCTGAGCCGTCCATCACCTCGACGGTGGAGTTGCAGGAACTCAGCGATCTGAAGCCGTATGTCACCGACATCAGGCCCGAAAACTCCTCCGGCATGCTCAAGGAGCCCGGCCTTTTTGCAATGGTCTACCTGAAGACCGATCCGGATGCGGAATCGGAGACTTGGACTGTCGTCATCGACGAATTTGGTGAGGTTACCGTCGGCAAAGCCAGCAACTAGTCGAAGCCGTTGATTTGTCGCTGGAGAACTTCCGGTTTTCCCGCTTGAATCGAAAAGGCCCCATTCGGGGCTCCCATTCGGGGCCTTCTCTATGTTCATACGTTTGAGCGGTTACTCGACGTCGTCGACGACAGCGTCCGGCTTGCCGCTGATGCGGTGAGCGAGAGCGGCTTCCATGAACTCGTTGAGCTCGCCATCCAGCACGTCGCCCGGCGCCGTGCTCGCCACGCCCGTCCGCAGGTCCTTGACCAGCTGGTAGGGCTGCAGCACGTAGGAGCGAATCTGGTGACCCCAGCCGATGTCGGTCTTCGAGGCTGCCTCGGCGTTCGCCGCTTCTTCGCGCTTCTTCAACTCGGCTTCGTACATACGAGCACGCAGCATGTCCCAAGCCTTGGCCCGGTTCTTGTGCTGCGAGCGTTCCTGCTGGCAGGAAACCACGATGCCGGTCGGGATATGCGTGATGCGCACGGCCGAATCGGTCGTGTTGATGTGCTGACCGCCCGCTCCCGAGGCGCGGTAGGTGTCGATGCGGCAGTCGCTCTCGTTGACCTCGATGTTGATCGAGTCGTCGACCACGGGATAGACCCAGATCGAGGAGAACGAGGTGTGGCGCCGCGCGTTGCTGTCGTAGGGCGAAATACGCACCAGGCGATGCACGCCCGACTCCGTCTTCAGCCAGCCATAGGCGTTGTGGCCTTTGACCAGCAGGGTTGCCGACTTGATGCCTGCTTCTTCACCATCGTGCACTTCAAGAAGCTCTACCTTGAAGCGCTGACGCTCCGCCCAGCGGGTATACATGCGCAGCAGCATGTTGGCCCAGTCCTGGCTTTCCGTTCCGCCTGCGCCGGAGTGGACTTCGAGATAGGTATCGTTGCTGTCGGCCTCGCCCGATAGCATCGCCTCCACCTGGCGGCGGGCGGCTTCAGCCTTCAGGCTCTTGAGCGCGTCTTCGGCGTCCTTGACGACACTCTCGTCGCCCTCTTCCTCGCCCATCTCGATCAGTTCGACGTTGTCGTTGAGCTGCTGCTCGAGCTGCTTCACGCCGTTGATGCCGTCATCTAGCTGCTGACGCTCGCGCATCAGCTTCTGTGCTTCCGAAGCATCGTTCCAGAGGGTCGGATCCTCTGCCTTGTTGTTCAACCAGTCCAGTCGTCTTATCGCCTGGTCCCAGTCAAAGATGCCTCCTCAGCAGGGTGATAGCCTGCTTGGTTTCATCGACTACGTTCTGGATTTCCGCTCGCATTTTCCTGCTTCTTCGCGTTGCTTGAAAAGTTGCCCGTCAAATAATTGTGGCGGCTGCGGATGTAAAGGGCCGCAACCGCCACAACGGGTCAGGGAAAAGGTTAGTAGAGGCCGCCGGCGCCGGACTGGACGGCCTGGTTGGCCTGCGGCGACGTCCGCAGAATTTCTTCGGGCGCCATCGCATTGTCCATGCCGATAACAGAGAGGCTGTCGGCAGGACCGGTACCTGGCTTGAAGGCCTCGATAATCGTGTTCGGGTCGCCCTGAACCGCAGCCATGCCGGTCTTGCGGTCGATCGGAATGAGGTTCATGCCCGCCGGAATGACAAACTTAGATTCCGGCATGTCCTTCACAGCAACCTGCATAAACTCGTTAAAGATCGGCGCAGAAAGCGAGCCGCCTGTGCCGCCGCGTCCAAGCGTCGACGGCGAGTCGAAGCCGATGTAAAGGCCGGCGACAAGATCTGGCGTGAAGCCGACGAACCACGCATCTTTTTCATCGTTGGTCGTACCCGTCTTGCCAGCAACGTCACGCCCGCCGAGATCGACCTTGCCGGCGGCCGTGCCGCGCTGGATGACCCCCTGCAGCATCGAGGTGATCTGGTAGGAGGTCATCGGGTCGAGAACGGTTTCGCGATTGTCGACGACGTTGGGCTCGTCCTGGTTATGCCAGTCGCTCGCATTGCAGCCCTCGCAGACGCGCTCCTCGTGCTTGAAGATCGTACGGCCATAGCGGTCCTGGATCCGGTCAACCAGGGTCGGCTTGATCTGCTTGCCGCCATTGGCGATGACCGAATAAGCCGATACCATGCGCAAGACCGTGGTTTCGCCGGAACCGAGCGACATGGCGAGAACCGGCATCATGTGATCGTAGATCCCGAAGCGTTCTGCATATTCGGCGACGACATTCATGCCGAGATCGTTGGCAAGGCGCACCGTCATGCGGTTGCGCGAGTGCTCGATCGCGAAGCGAAGCGTGTTGGCGCCACCACCCTCGCCTTCATAGTTATCCGGTGCCCATACCTGGCCATTGCCCGTCTGGATCGACAGCGGATCGTCGCTGACAACCGACGCCGGCGTATATCCATTGTCCATGGCCGCCGCATAGACGAACGGCTTGAAGGACGAACCCGGCTGGCGCATCGCCTGGGTCGCACGGTTGAATTCCGACTGCGCGTAGGAGAAGCCGCCGACCATCGCAAGCACGCGACCGGTCTTCGGGTCCATCGCGACGAGACCGCCTTCGACCTTCGGCGGCTGGCGAAGCCGGTAGGACTTGGAACCTTCGTCCCCCAACCGCTCGACGTAGACGACATCCCCGGCTGACAGAACGCCGTCGGGCGACTTTGCTGTCTTCCGGCCGGAAGCCGAGCGATATGCCCACTGCATATTCTTGGCCTCGATGGCTCCACGCTCGCGCTCGGAAGGGATCTTGCCCGCGCCATCCTTCGGGGGCTGCAGCCCGATGTCGACGCCGTCGGCCGATACGGCCAGCACGACAGCCAGTCGCCATTCTGGCACGTCCGTCAAAGCCGGAATATCGGCCAGCGCCTTACCCCAGTCAGCAGCCGTGTCGATCTGCTTGACCGGACCGTGGAAGCCACGACGCTCATCGTAGTTGGTCAGACCATCCTGAAGGGCCTTGCGCGCAAAGACCTGCAACGCGGGGTCAAAAGAGGTACGAACGGACAATCCGCCTTCGTACAGCATCTTCTCGCCGTACTGGTCGATCAACTGACGGCGGACCGCCTCGGCGAAATAGCCGGATGCAAAAAGCGAGGGCCCGCTGCTGCGACCGGTGACACCGAGCGGCTGTTTCTTGGCCTCGGCACCATCGGACTGACTGACATAGCCATTCTCGACCATGCGATCGATGACCCAATTGCGGCGGGTGATCGCTGCTTCGGGATGGCGGAAGGGATGATAGTTGGCGGGACCCTTCGGCAGGGAGGCAAGATAGGCAGCGTCGGCGACCGTCAGTTCGTTCACCGACTTGTTGAAATAGGTGAGCGAGGCGCTCGCGATACCGTAGGAATTCAGGCCGAAGAAGATCTCGTTCAGGTACAGCTCAAGGATCTTGTCCTTGCTGTAGGCTTGTTCGATACGGAAGGAAAGGATCGCTTCCTTCGCCTTGCGCTCCATCGTCTGTTCGCTGGAAAGCAGGAAGTTCTTGGCAACCTGCTGCGTGATCGTCGAACCGCCCTGCGTCGGACCGCCGGTCAGATAAGCAACCAGTGCGCGCGCAAAGCCGGTAACATCGATGCCGGGGTGCTGATAAAAGTTCTTGTCTTCAGCAGACAGGAAGGCCGCCTTGACGCGGTCGGGAACAGCCTGGATCGGCAGGAAAAGTCTGCGTTCCTTTGCATACTCCGCCATTAGCGCACCGTTGCCTGCATGAACGCGGGTCGTCACCGGCGGCTCGTAGCTGTTCAGCACTGCGTAGTCCGGAAGGTCCTTCGTGACGGTTGCCAAGTAAACGGCAACAACAGCCGCCACGCCCAAGAACAGGACGCAAGCCACTCCGAAGAAATATCCAAGAAGTCTAATCATATTTAAGCTACCGGTATCTCAATCATCGATCAGCGCGACATAACAATCGCAGGATCGGGGCATCTTGCATGTCGGGCGACTTACTCCATGAGCGTTTTCGCCACAAGCCGATTCCGTTTCATCTATGGAAACACAAGGCTGAGTAACGGCGTGAATGTGAGTAAAATAGGGCCTTGAAGCGCTATTCCCACATTGCGATCGTGTTACACCAGAAAGTGTCACATCTGCGCCACGGCTGCAATCAGCCCCCATTTGCAACCATCGCCGTGCGGTAGTGCTTGACGGCCTCCGTCAGCAGGTCGGCCATCCTTCCCCGCCATCCGTCATCAAGCAGGAGCTTTTCGTCGTCCTTGTTGGAAAGGAAGCCCAGTTCCAACAGGATAGACGGCACATCCGGTGCCTGCAGAACGCGGAAGCCCGCATGGCGGTGTGGATTGTTGATCGTCCCTACCTGATCCTTGAAGGATGTAAGCACGCTTTCAGCAAGCGAAATAGAAAAAGCCTGCGTTTCGCGGCGCGTCAGGTCGAGCAGAATATCGGCGACTTCGGGAGGCTCAGCCACGGTCTCCTTGCCGGCAATCTGGTCGGAGAGGTTTTCGCGGTCGGCGAGATCGGCGGCGAGCTTGTCGGAGGCCCTGTCGGAAATCGTGTAGACTGTCGCGCCGCGAATATCCTTTTGCTTCAGGGTGTCCGCATGCATCGAAATGAAGAGGCCCGCATGGTTCTGGCGGGCAATCTCCACACGCTCGGAGAGCGACAGGAACGAGTCATCCTTTCGCGTCAGGAACGCCTTGATGCCGGACTCGCGGTTGAGGCGATCGGCGAGCGCCTTGGCGAAGGCGAGCGTTACGTCCTTCTCCTGCGTCTTGGTATCGACGCCGATCGCACCCGTGTCGATCCCGCCGTGACCAGCATCGACAGCGATGATGAAATCTCCATCAGCCGGTTTCTCCGGCGCAGGAATGGCGCTCGTCGTCTGTTGGGACGAAGGATCGCTCCAGGACTGGGCCTTGACCAGTTCGGCAAACTTCTCGTTGTCCGTCATTGCCGCATCCAGGACGAGACGGTGCCCCTTGCCGTCCTCATCTTCCTGGACCTTGGCGACTTCCATCTTCACCGGCTTCTTGGCGGTCAGCACGATACGGGCGCTGTCCTCGTCCATCTTGCCGTAGCGTATGTCCTTGAAGAGACCCCTCGCCGCGAGATCCGCAGCTGGGAAGCCGAAGGCTGTCGCAGGCAGGTCGACGACGATGCGTTCGGGATTGGCGATATAGTGGACGGAAAAATCGGGAGCCCGATCGAAGTCGATGACAATGCGCGTACGTGCATCGTCGCCGATGATTCGGGCGCCATAGGCGAGCAAGGGGTCGGCCTTCGCTGCTTCGTCTGCTCGCACCTCAGGAAGAAATGCAAAAGCCGTCGCGGCCGCGGCAACGGCCACCACGCCGGTAAATCTTATTTTCCGCCATCCGGATATTACCGTCGCGGGTCGTACCCTCTTAAACAATCGACCGCCACACCTTAAATATCATTCCGATCAACTTCTCCCGGCAAACGCGAGATCGCCGGTATCAGCGACGTTCGCGGCCACGGAGCCGAATCGGCGCCCTTAATCCCCGACTTTGTATGCCTTCCAAAATCCATCAATATTATGGCACATTTGGCTTTTCCCTTGCTATTGTGACAGAGAAAACATACAAGGATTTTTAGGGTAGAAGTGCTGACGGGATAGAGTCGCCTGCACGGCAGCCAAACCGCAAGGGAACTGGCGCCACAACCGGCAATCGTCCGCCGTCTTATGTGTTTCCACTCGAAATTGGATCCTGAATTTTCCGGCGTATGCGGGAACTTCATCGGTGGATAGCCACCAACCGCTCTTTACAGAGAGAGCAAACTCATCGGACCTGAACAAGGTCTTAGTTTTGTCGATCTCGCTTGGTCTTTGATGGTGTCGCAGCAGGTTTTATCTGAAGTCTACAGGCCCCGGGAGAACATCTCCCCCGCTGCTGTCTGGCTGCTGCCTTCCACACCGCACCAATCGCGACTTTCATTATCCGGCGCTGCAACGACGAGCCGCCTCTCCTCTGTCTCTTCGACACAAGGGGATGCCGACGTTCGGCCGCGCCGAGGAGCACAGCTTACATGGCAGACAAGATGCTTATCGACGCGTCTCACGAGGAAGAGACGCGCGTTGTTGTCGTTCGCGGAAACCGCATAGAAGAATTTGACTTCGAGTCACAGCACAAGAAGCAGATCCGCGGCAACATCTACCTCGCAAAGGTAACGAGGGTTGAACCCTCGCTGCAGGCCGCGTTCGTTGATTACGGCGGCAACCGGCACGGCTTTTTGGCCTTTGCCGAAATTCACCCCGACTACTACCAGATCCCGCTTGCCGATCGTCAGGCCCTGCTTCGCGCCGAAGCTGAAGAGCATCGCCGCGACGACGACGTCGAACACGTCGAGACGGCGCCGGTCGATCTCTCCACCCAGGAACAGCCCGAGGTTGGCGTAGCCGCAACTGCCGAAGCGCCGGCAGCGGAAGCCGCTCCCGAAGAAGACGGTGCCGTAGCAACCGAAACGGTCGAGGCCGTTGCGGAAGTCGCCGAGGAAGCACCCGTCAAGAAGGCAAAGCCCCGCCGCAGCCGCAAGAAGGTGGCGCCGGCTGCTGAAGCGCCTGCCAGCGACGAGGCTGCCAGCGAAGCCACCGCCGACAACGACGATGAAGGCTCGTCGGGCAACGAGATGGCCGCAATGGTCGAGACCGACTCGATCTCCGAAGAGGTCGACGCCCGCCGCCGCAGCGATGACGACGATGACGACGATCACGACCACGAAGAGGAAGTGATCGAATCCGTCGGCGCCGAAGACGCCATGGAGGAGGTTCCCGATCGCGTCCAGCGCAAGCCGCGCAAGCAATATCGTATCCAGGAAGTCATCAAGCGCCGCCAGATCCTGCTGGTGCAGGTGGCAAAGGAAGAGCGTGGCAACAAGGGCGCTGCCCTGACGACCTATCTTTCGCTGGCCGGTCGCTACTCCGTCCTCATGCCGAACACGGCGCGTGGCGGCGGCATCTCCCGCAAGATCACCAATCCGCAGGACCGCAAGCGCCTGAAGGAAATCGCGCGTATGCTCGAAGTCCCGCAGGGCATGGGCGTCATCCTGCGCACCGCCGGCGCGAATCGAACCAAGGTCGAGGTCAAGCGCGACTTCGAATATCTGATGCGCCTGTGGGAGAACGTCCGCACGCTGACGCTGCAGTCGACCGCTCCCTGCCTCGTGTATGAGGAAGGCTCGCTCATCAAGCGCTCGATCCGTGACCTCTACAACAAGGATATCGGCGAGATCATCGTTGCCGGCGAGGAAGGCTATCGTGAAGCGAAAGACTTCATGAAGATGTTGATGCCGAGCCACGCCAAGGTGGTTCAGCCCTATCGCGACATCCACCCGATCTTCTCGCGCTCCGGCATTGAGGCTCAGCTCGACCGCATGCTGCAGCCGCAGGTAACGCTGAAGTCGGGCGGCTACCTGATCATGAACCAGACCGAAGCGCTGGTTTCGATTGACGTCAACTCCGGCCGCTCGACGCGCGAGCACTCGATCGAGGACACTGCTCTGCAGACCAACCTCGAAGCGGCGGAAGAAATCGCTCGCCAGCTTCGTCTGCGCGACCTTGCCGGCCTGATCGTCATCGACTTCATCGACATGGAAGAAAAGCGCAACAACCGCGCTGTCGAGAAGAAGCTGAAGGAATGCCTGAAGAACGATCGCGCGCGCATTCAGGTCGGCCGTATCTCGCATTTCGGTCTTCTGGAAATGTCGCGCCAGCGCATCCGCGCATCCGTTCTTGAATCGACGACGCAGGTCTGCTCGCATTGCGGCGGTACCGGCCACGTCCGTTCGCAGTCCTCCGTTGCTCTGCATGTCCTGCGCGGCATCGAGGAGTACCTGCTCAAGAACACCACGCACAACATCACGGTTCGCACGACGCCTGATATTGCGCTGTACCTGCTCAACCACAAGCGGCAGACGATCGTCGACTACGAAGCCCGCTTCGGTGTGTCGATCATTATCGACGCGGATGGCTCGGTCGGCTCGCAGCACTTTGCGATCGACCGCGGCGAGCCGGTCGAGAACCCGGTCAAGATCGAGACCCTGTTCAACTTTGCTGCCATCCCCGATGACGAAGACGACGATATCGTGGTCGAAGTCGACGAGGAGGAAGAAGAGGAACTGGGGGCCAAGCCGGCCGCAGCCGAACGTCCGGCTCAGCGCGCCGAAGGCGATGGCGAGGGCCGCAAGCGCAAGCGTCGCCGTCGTCGTCGCGGCCGCAACGGCAATGGCGAGGCGGTTGCTCCCGACAGCGTTTCGGCTGATGCGGTGGAAGGCGACCAGATCGACAGCGATGACGAGGAAGAAGGTGACGAAGGCGTTGCCGCCACCTCGGAAACGCGTGACGAAGGTGATGAGAGCCAGCGCCGCAAGCGCCGCCGTCGCGGCAAGCGCGGCGGCCGCCGCAACCGCGAGGAAGGCGGCGAGCAGGAGGCTTCTGCAGCGGAAGCGGCAGATGACGATGCCGAAGATGGTGAGACGGAAGTGACCACCGTCGAGGTGATCGAAGCCGCCGCCGAGGAAGCAGTCGAAGCTCAGCCGGCGATGGCCGCTGTTGAAACGGGCGCCTCGGTTACGGAAGACGTAAAGCCGAAGCGTGCACGTCGCAGCCGCAAGGCATCGCCGGTCGAAGAGCCTGTCGTCGAAGAAGCATCGACGGAGGCAGCACCGGCCGCGGAAGCCGAAGTCGAGGCTGTATCCGCAGACCTGGCTACGCCCGCAGTCGAAGAATCGAAGCCTGTGCGCGCCAACAGGGAGTCGAACATCTCCTCGTCTGAACCAACGGTTAAATCGACGCGCAGCGATGCTGCCGAGACCGAAGGTGACGGCAAGCCGAAAAAAGCTGGCTGGTGGCAGCGCCGCGGTTTTTTCTAAGACTGATTTTCGGCGATAAGTAACAGGATCCGACTGCGGTGACGCAGCCGGATTTTTTTATGCTTTTGGCGATGGCTGTTTCACCCGGATACGGAGCGGCTTGCCTTCGACAGTGTTCATGTCGAACGCGTTCGTCTTCTTGACGAGGTCGCTTAGCTTCCGGAAGCCATATGTCCGAGGATCGAAGTCCGACGCCAGATTTGCGAGCTGCGCTCCAACCGCACCGAGCGATACCCATCCATCTTCACTCTCCATCTGAGCGATGACCTTCTTGATGACGGGCGTCGCTGCGCTCGGCTGGCGTAGGGAGGGCGCTTGCGTAACCTCGCTGCCGTTTGATGTGACCGTGGGCACCAGGTTTTCGGTATAGATGAATCGACGGCATGCCTGCCGGAAACTCTCCGGTGTCTTCTGCTCGCCAAATCCGAAAACATCGATGCCCTGCTCACGGATTCGCGAGGCAAGTCGCGTAAAATCGCTGTCCGAGGATACAAGACAAAAGCCGTCGAAACGGCCACTGTGCAGCAGGTCCATGGCATCAATGACAAGAGTGATGTCGGAAGCATTCTTGCCGGTCGTGTACGCGAATTGCTGCTGAGGGACTATCGCGTGTCGCGCCAGCACGTCGTTCCATGCTTTTGAACAGGAACTGGTGAAGTCGCCATAAATGCGCCGAACGCTTGCCTCGCCGATCTTGGCTATCTCCTCGAATAAGCCAGCAGCGATTCTTGCGGAAGGTTGTCAGCATCGATAAGTACGGCCAGTCGTGGCGAGCGGGGTTCGGGCATTCAACGGCTCCAGTCCCTCTTGATAGACCCAACGTCCACCATCAACGAACCGCCATTTCTTGCAACCAGTAGTAATACAACCGGTAAACAACACGTCGACGGCCTCAAATGAGGCTGGCGGCATTTGCCATCTGATGCTTGACGTTCGAACGGGACTTTCGCTGATCCCAGCGACGCGCCTTAGTCCCGCTCGGCAATCATGGTCTCGCGCGGATACTCTCCATAGAACCCCCGCCAATTGGCGATGGTGAAGCCAAAGACCACCAGCGCTCCCGCCTGATGCAGCAGCCCCCAATGAAGAGGGACCTGCAGCAGCAAGGTCGCGATACCAATCGCCGCCTGTATTGTCACCAGAACAAACAGGACGACGGCGCGCCGGGCATGCGTCGTGGAGGGCGCTGCGGTCAGAGCTATGATCATGTTGATCAGCGTCAGCGCAAAAAGGGTGTAGGCGCCCAGCCGATGAACGAACTGCACGGTCTTGGGGTTCTCGAAGAAATTGATCCAGGCCGGTTGCTGGATCAGCAGATCCGAGGGCACGACGGCGCCATCCATCAATGGCCAGGTATTATAGGTGAAGCCGGCGTCGAGGCCTGCGACGAGCGCTCCGAGGTAGATCTGGAAAAGCGCAAACGCCGCGATTGCGCCCGCCCAGACATGCGAGCCTTGTGTGGGCGCCTTGTCATCGGAGTGAGGGGAAAGCCCTCGCATGATCCACATACAGGACGCGAAGATAAGACAGGCCATGATCAGGTGCGTTGCCAACCTGTATTGGCTGACGTCGGTTCGGACGGAGAGTCCTGACGACACCATCCACCAGCCGATCGCACCCTGCAGTCCACCCAGCATGAGAATTCCGAAGAGCGGCCAACGCAACCGTCTCTCCACCTTTCCCGCCAACCAGAAATAGAGCAGCGGCAGCGCGAAGATGACACCAATGCCACGTGCGATCAGGCGATGGGCCCATTCCCACCAAAAGATGCCCTTGAACTCGTCGACCGTCATTCCGCTGTTCATCTGCTGATATTCGGGAATGCGCTGATAGAGCCTGAACTCCTCGTCCCACTGCGCGGCGCCGAGAGGCGGAATGACACCATGGATCGGCTTCCATTCGGTGATCGAAAGCCCCGAATTCGTGAGCCGGGTGGCTCCGCCGATGATCACAAGACAGAACAGCGCCAGGAGCACAAAGCCCAGCCAGATGCGAACGGCCCGGCGATTGCCATCCTGCCGGCGTATCTCACGCAGTATTTGCTGTTGGGTGGTCAAGTTCGCGATCGCCATGGCTGCTCCTTACGTCCGGTAGTTGATTTGCCTGAGCGGCTCATGCAAAACAAGCCCCGAACCTTTGCGGCATGCCGTCGCGGCAATCGGAACACCAGTTTGAAAGATATTTGATGCCTGTCCGCCTCCGCAAATTCATCGGTACGATCCTGATCGTCGTGCTCGTGCTCGCCTATGCGCTGCTCGCAAACACGATTGCGGTCGCCACGCTCGGTGACGCGCCATGGTGGGGCCAGCTCCTGTACTTTTTATTGACCGGCCTGCTGTGGGTGCTGCCCGCGATGGTCATCATCAAATGGATGGCCGGGCCGAAGCAGCAGTGATCCGTTAACGGCGGGATAACCGTGATCGATGGAAAGCTAGGTTTAGCGCCGCTCATAAACCAAATGGACGTTCCGTTGGACTATTCTTCGCGCCAGCAAGTCAGTCCGGAGAAAATCAGTGCAGGCGCAGAAGCTTCCTGTTTCAGATGGGGCACACCATTCAACGGAACCCGACGCCGGTATTTCCGAATGGCTGGCGCCGGATGCGCAGCTTGGGGCGGCAGAACTCGACATCGCCGTCCTGGATAGCTTGGCGCCGCTGGAGACCGTTTGGCGCGCGCTCGATTGCGACAACCTGAATTCTCTTCACCAAGGCTATGACTGGTGCATGGCGTGGACCAAGGCCTTCGGACACCAACTGTCGATCGTCTGGGGCAGGATTGGCGGAGAGACTGCATTCATTCTACCGCTAGAGATAACCAGCTTTCATGGCTTCCGGACCGCCAGATTTATCGGCGCCGATCACAGCAACATCAACACCGGCCTCCTCTCAACGCGCTTCATTGAACTTGCCGACAATCTGGAGCCTCAAAAGCTTGCGATGTCTCTGCGCCGTGCTCTGGCCGGACGCGCCGATCTTCTGCTGCTGCAGAATGTTCCGTTGGAATGGCGCGGCCGACGCAATCCCCTGGCATTATTGCCGATGGTCCAGAACCAGAATCACGCCTACCAGCTTCCACTTCTCGACAAGATGGAGTCGACGCTTCAACAGGTGAATGCCAAGGGCCGACGCAAGAGGTTCCGGGCGCAGCTGCGGCGTTTTGAGGCGCTCGGTGGCTTCGACTACATCTCAAGCGGCACCCCGGATGAACAACACCAGTTGCTCGATCGCTTCTTCGAACAGAAACGTGAGCGTCTCAAGGCGCTCGGGTCGCCTGACGTATTTGCAGACCCGGAGACCAAAGCGTTCCTGCACGGCGCCATCGACATCCGCGACCGCGGGATGGTGGGACTGGAAATGCACGCAATCCGCCTGAAGGGCGAACATGACGGCCGCATCGCCGCGCTCGCCGGTCTTTCTCGCAAAGGCGACCACATCATCTGCCAGTTCACCGCCTTCGATGAAAGCGCGGCGCCGGAGACGAGCCCTGGCGAATTTCTGTTTTGGCAGATGGTAGCCGGCCAGCACGGCAAGGGCGTAAGACTGTTCGATTTCGGCCTTGGCGACCAGCGATACAAACGCTCATGGGCGCCTGTAGAGACTGAGCATCATGACGTCGTTCTGCCGCTTTCGCTCCGCGGCACCGTGGGTGCCGCAATGCACCGGGCCATCACGCGCGGCAAAGGCTTCATCAAGTCTCAACAGAGGCTCTACGCCGTGGCCCAGCGCCTGCGCCGCGTTATCGGCGTTTGATTACGCGGCACGCCGCGAGATTGGGTTCTCGATGGACTCGTTGCTATCGGACATCAGAACGACGCGTTCATAACCGGCGGCTTCGAACTCGGTCATGACAGTCACGAACTCCTGCTCGACGATCTCAGGCATCGAGAGAATGATCTCGACATCCTTGCTTTGGGTCAGCCTGGAAACGCCGGCCACGTCGGCGGCGCCGCATTCCACCATCACCAAATCATAGGCCGAAATCAAAGCGTCCAGCAGCAGAGACAAGCGATCGGCACCGCGCATTGCCCGGCGCGGATCGCTGATGCCCTGCGGAATGAAATGCGCGTCTGAGCGGCTGTCGCCGTGGATCGTATCGCCAAAGGCTGCATCGCCGCAGAGCAGATCGGTTATGCCGAGCATCTTGCGGTCCTCAGCCATGAGGTTTGTCGGCAGACCGGAACCGGTCATGTCGACCAGAATGACCCGCGAGCCGTCCTCAGCCAACTTGCGCACAAGGGACACGGTCGCCGCCGAGCCGTCGTCGCCGGTTGGAGAAATGGCGATAGCCAGAGGCGCCCTGCTACCTCGAAGGTAGTCCGAGACGGATGCAATCGAGAATTCGTTTGTTTCAACGATTTTCTCGTCCTCAGCCTGTTCGGCCACCGGCTCGTCGTCTGCGGGCGTGGCCAACAGGCTCGGTGTGCCCACGCGATTGACGGAGCCGGTGGTCGCTGATTGAGGTTCCCCATCCTCGCGCTCTTCCTCTTCGCTTAGCCCAACCGGGCGGAGCGCCCGGCCGCTGAAGAGTTCGGCGAGCATGATCACAATGGACGTCATGATGAAAGTTGCGAAGGCCGCAACGATGACGATCGGCAGGACCTTCGGGAAATAGGGATCGACGGGCTGTATGGCCTTCGACACGATGCGGGCGTCGGCCGGGCTTGAGTTCTTGTCGGCGCGCGAGGCGGCCTCCCGGTAGCGAGAGAGATAGGTCTCCAGAAGCTGGCGCTGCGCGGTCGCTTCACGCGTCAAGGCGTTGAGGCCAACCTCGTCCTCGCCGGCCTGGGCGCTGTTCGCCTTCAGACTGTCGACCTGCTGCTCCAGTTCCTTTTGGCGAACAGCAGCGACCTTCGCTTCGTTTTCGATGCTTGCAAGGATCTTCTGCGTCTCCTGGCGAATCTGGACCTTGATATCCGAAAGCTGCGCGCGGAGGCTTTTGAGGCGGGGATGGTTGTTGAGCAACGACGTCTGCAGGTCGGATATCTGCGACTGCAGCCCCGACTCCGTGCTCTTCAGTCGCTGGATCGACTGAGACGACATGATGTCCTGCAGCGTGTCGGACGGCTCACCTGACGAGAGAGCATTGCGGACGGACTGGGCACGCGCCTCGGCGTTTGCGCGATCTACCCGGACCCGGGTGAGCTCAGCCGAAATGTCGTTCAATTGCTGTGTCGCGAAATTCGAGCCGCCGTTGGTCGGAAGCAGTCCGTGCTCAGCACGGTATTCCGCCACCTTCTGCTCGGCGTCATTGACCTTCTGGCGGAGGTTTTCGATCTCGGGCTCCAGCCAGCGCGTTGCCTCGGAATTCGAGTCCAGCTTGGCGCCGCTCTGCGTGGCGAGATAGACCGCCGCCATCGCGTTCGGGATTGTCGCCGCGAGCTTGGGATCCTTCGACGTAAAGGTAATGCCGATCACCCGCGATCCCGGCACCTGATAGACTTGCAGCCGCTCGGTGAAAGCGTCGATCACGCGCTCTTCGGGGGGATTTTCATATGGATTCTTCTTGAGGTGAAGGGCGACCAGGATGTCGGTGAGCGCCGAGCCATTCGCGGCAGCGTCGAATTCCGGCAAATCGTAGAGCTTCTGGCCGTTGATGACCTGCTTGATGAGATCCGCGGACTGCAGCAGCTGCACCTGGCTTGCAATGTTGAGCTCGTCCAGCAACGGACCAGCATTGGTGTCGTTCACCTGCGCATTGGCGAAAGCAGGAGCACGCGGCTCGATCAGGATGCGCGTTTCGCTTCGGTATTTGGGGGAGATCATCTTGGCGCCCGTGAAGGCGACCCCTGCCCCCAACGCAATAATCGCCAAAGCCTTTAGCCGGCGCGCCCAGACGGCGCGGACCAATTGTCCGAGATCGATGTCCACATCCTGATTACCCGATACGCCGGACATGCTGGTACTCCGAGAACAAACGTGGCCGCGAGGGTAAATGACTATAGTAACCCAACGGTTAATGCTTGCTCGGGCAATCCCGGCGACACGTCGACTGGCCGAAGCCAAAAAAATCGGCGCTTTTTACCGACCATTAACCCTAACGGATTGATAACGGCTGAGACCTATTTCGTTTTCCGATGAGCAGACGCGATGCCTTTCGCACAGCCCAAGTTCTTGATGGCTCTGAGCCTCGCCGCCATGACTGCGGTCGTGAGCGGCTGCAATAGCTACAAGCCTGCCCCCCAGGCTTTCAATCAGGCGACGATCCAGCCCTATTCGCTTGATAGCGGCGACCGGCTGCGCATTACCGTGTTCGACCAGCCAAGCATGACCAACACTTATACGATCGACCAGGCCGGCTATATCGCCTTCCCGCTCATCGGGCAGGTGCCGGCTCGTGGACGGACGCTGCAGCAGTTGTCGGGCCAGATCGCGCAGAAGCTGAGACAGGGCTACCTGCGGGACCCTGATGTCACGATCGATGTCGACCGCTATCGCTCGATCTTCGTCATGGGCGAAGTCGGTCAATCCGGCCAATACGCCTACGTTCCGGGAATGACGGTGCAGAATGCGGTTGCCATTGCCGGCGGCTTTACGTCGCGCGCCAACCAGGGCGCTGTCGACGTAACCCGGAAGGTCAATGGGCAAGTGATCACAGGTCGCGTCAACATCTCTTCGGCGATCGTCGCCGGCGACACGATCTACGTTCGCGAACGACTGTTCTGATCCTCGATGACCGAACAGCCCCCCCTCCGCATCCTCCATTGCTTCAGATCACCGGTCGGCGGAATTTTCCGCCATGTCCGCGATCTGGTGTTGGAGCACAGCAAGGCGGGGCACGAAGTCGGCATTCTTTGCGACAGCTCAACGGGCGGCGAGCATGAAGACCGCTTGTTCGACGAGATTCGTCCCTACCTGGCGATGGGATTGACCCGCATGCCCATGCGGCGGCACGTCAGCCTCTCCGACATCGGAGTGATCTGGGATACGTACAAGAATATTAAAAGTTTGCGGCCGGATGTGCTGCACGGTCACGGCGCCAAAGGCGGTGTGCTCGCGCGGCTTGCCGGCTCGGCCTTGCGGGTAAACAGGTATCGCGTAGCCCGCCTCTATACTGCGCATGGTGGAAGCCTGCATTATTCTCCGAGGTCGCTCGTAGGGCAATTCGTGCTCCGCATGGAGCGTCTGCAGGAGTACTTCACGGACGCCCTCGTCTTCATCTGCGAGTACGAGCGCGAAGCCTATACGAGGAAGGTCGGGCGGCCGCGAACGGAAACGCGGCTGATCTACAATGGCCTTGCGGAGCGCGATTTCGAGCTCATCCCAACGCGTTCGGATGCCGTGCATTACATCTACGTCGGCATGCTGCGGGACCTAAAGGGTCCCGATCTCTTTGTGGAGGCCTTCGCGAAGGCGGAGCGCATTCTCGGACGCCCACTTTCGGCCGTGATGGTCGGCGACGGGCCCGAGCGCGACAAATACCGAGACATGATGATCGAGCGTGGTTTGGGCAAGCGCATCAGCATGCTGCCGGCGATGCGCGTTCAGCAGGCGTTCGCGATGTCACAGAACCTGGTCGTTCCGTCGCGCGCTGAAGCCATGCCCTACATCGTGCTCGAGGGTCTCGGCGCCGGGAAGACCATCATCGCAACTCGCGTCGGCGGAATTCCAGAGGCGCTGGGCAAAGACAGCCCTGCACTCGCCAACCCCGAGGATACCGACGATCTCGCACGCGCCATGGCGGACGCGATCCGCATCCCGGGCTGGCATGATGCGGCGATGCCGTCGATGGAACAGGTGAGGTCGGTCTTCTCGGCCTCGATCATGGCCAACGATGTCCTGAAATTGTACCACGACCTCCTGGATCCCCAATCGAAGCAAGCTATTGCTCTTGCTTCGTAAAAGTTTTCTTAGGGGCTTTCTGTTATTGCCGGCGTGATAACCAGCGGCGGTAGCCTCATGAACAAGGCAGAGAAAAGCGAGCAGTTTGACCTGGAAGCGCTGCGGAAGCAGGTTTCCGACATCCATCGACGCGACGAAGGCGCGGATGGAACGGTTCAACCGGAGCCGATCAACGCCTATGCCCGTCAGATCGCCGAGCAATTCAGCACCGGAAACCGCTCGCCGGCCATCATTATCGGTCAGTTCCGACTTTTTGAATTCGCCTCACAGTTTCTCGTCGGGTTGCTTGCATTCCTCTTCTGGCCCGGGAACGGGGGCGAAACCCTTGCAGGGCGGGCGATCGCTGCCACCGTTGTTGCGGCACTCCTCGTCAGTGCGCTCCAGACGGCCGACACCTACTCCATCCCAGCGCTCCGCGCCCGCATGCGCCTGCTGCCGCGAGTCCTTGCCGTGTGGGCATCCGTCTTCCTGATTGTCACGGCTGCAAGCGTACTCTCCGGCAACATCGGCCGGGCACAGCCGCAAGCACATTTTGCGTGGTTCATTGCCGGCGCAATCGTCCTCCTCGCCGCTCGCTTGTTGACGGCCTACGGTATCCGCAACTGGTCACGCAATGGCATCATGGAGCGCCGCGCGGTGATCGTCGGTGGCGGGGCACCGGCCAAGGAGTTGATCCGCATTCTCGAACAGCAACCCGACAACGACATCCGGATCTGTGGCATTTTCGACGACCGCGGCGAGAAACGGTCGCCGATCATGGTCGCCGGCTATCCGAAGCTCGGAACGGTCGCCGAACTGGTCGAGTTTGTACGCATTACCCGTATCGATATGCTGATCATTTCCCTGCCGCTTAGCGCGGAGGCCCGCATCCTGCAGCTGCTGAAGAAGCTTTGGGTGCTGCCGGTCGACATTCGCCTTGCTGCGCACGCAAATCGCCTGCGCTTTCGCCCGCGTGCCTATTCGCACATCGGGTCTGTCCCGATGCTCGATATCTTCAACAAGCCGATCAGGGACTGGGACTCGGTTGCCAAGCGCTGTTTCGACATTGTCTTTACGCTGCTCGCCCTGGCGCTCCTCTGGCCGATCATGCTTGCAACGGCAATCGCCATCAAGGTCACCTCGAAGGGGCCGGTCTTCTTCATGCAGAACCGTCATGGCTTCAACAACGAGATCATCAGGATCTTCAAGTTTCGCTCAATGTATGCCGACAAGGGTGACCCCACCGGACGTGCCGCGGTCACCAAAGGCGATCCACGCGTCACACCCGTCGGACGCTTCATCCGCAAGAGTTCGATCGATGAACTGCCGCAGCTTTTCAACGTGTTGAAGGGTGACATTTCGCTGGTTGGCCCGCGCCCACATGCCATTCTGGCCCAGGCGAAGGACCGCCTCTTCGGCGACGTCGTGGAAGGCTATTTCGCGCGTCATCGCGTGAAGCCCGGGGTGACGGGTTGGGCGCAGATCAACGGCTGGCGCGGCGAGGTCGATCACGACGACAAAATCAAGTTCCGGACCGCCTACGATCTCTACTATATCGAGAACTGGTCGCTCTGGTTCGATCTGAAAATCCTGTTCCTCACGCCCTTCCGGTTGTTCAATACGGAAAACGCCTATTGAACGCGGCCTCGGCGACACATCTTCGCGTTGCTCAACCACAACGAGCAACGGTGCGGCTGATCGGTTCGGCGATGGTTGCCTTAGGTGTCTTTCTCTCCGGCTTCGTTATCGATGAGCCGGCGCCCTACGAGCTGTGGATGGCCGCCCTTCTCGGCATCTGGTTCATCCTCGGTCTCAGGATTTCACGCTTCACAGCGCCGCTGCTTGCCCTGCTGCTTGCCTTCAACATCGGCGGCATGCTCTCGCTGACCCAGATGAAGGACCTCGGGACCGGGCCAATGTATGTCGCGGTCTCGACGTTCCTCGCATTGACTGCGCTCTTCTATGCCGCGATCGTCGAGGACAGCCCTCGGCGCCTGCCGCTCATCTTCAATGCCTGGGCGTTCGCCGCCGTTATCACCTCCCTGCTCGGGATACTCGGCTATTTTCACGCCTTCCCCGGCGCAGAGGTCTTCACGCTCTACGATCGTGCCAAAGGCGCCTTCCAGGACCCGAACGTATTTGGCCCATTCCTGATCCCGCCATCGCTCTACCTTGTCCACGCCATTCTTGTCGGCAATCTGAGGACGTCGCCGATCAAAGCGGTAGCGCTCTTGATCCTGGCACTGGGCGTTTTCTTGTCGTTCTCGCGTGCGGCCTGGGGCCTCTTTGCCGCCGGGATTCTCCTGCTGATCTTCTGCATGCTACTCAAGGAACGCAGCGGCGCGTTTCGACTGCGCATCCTGATTCTGTCGCTTGCGGCGATCATGTTGCTGGTTGCGTCGCTGGTCGTCGCGTTGCAGTTCCCGAAGGTCAGTGCGCTCTTTTCGACGCGCGCCCAGCTCGTGCAGCAGTATGACGGTGAGCACCTCGGTCGCTTCGAGCGCCACCGCATCGGCTTCACGATGATGATGGAACGACCGCTCGGAATCGGTCCGCTGGTCTTCGGCACGATGTTTCCGGAGGATGAGCACAATGTCTGGCTGAAGTCGCTGACGAGCTACGGCTGGCTTGGCTTTGTCAGTTACGTCACCATGCTCTGCTGGACAATCTATCTCGGGTTCAGGAACCTGCTGAAGGATCGGCCTTGGCAGCCCTATCTGATGATCGCGTGGATCGGAGTGCTAGGGCATGTGGCAATCGGAAACGTCATCGACATCGATCACTGGCGACATGTCTATCTGCTTTTCGGTGTGGTCTGGGGCTGCGCCGCGCTGGAACAGCGCCATAGACGCAATGGCGCTTCACATCGGGCTTGCGAACGAGCGCCGACGCGCTAGTCTTTGATTCATGATCACAGCGACACAAATGCGCGGCGCCCGCGCGATGACCGGAATGAGCATCGAGCAACTGGCAACCGCCTCAGGTCTGCCCGCTGCCACCATCGAAATAATGGAGCGCGATGAGCGGGAAGGCGAGCCGCATGCGCTGCTCGCGGTCAAACAAGCGCTGGAGGCGGCGGGCATCATCTTCATCGCCAGCGGCAACCATGACGAAGGCGGACCGGGCGTCAGGCTGCGAGCACGTACCGGGATCGACGAAGGGATCCGCCCGGAAAATCTCAACGCGGCAAACGACGACTAGTCGGGCGCTCTTCAGGTTCCGAAATTACAAATAAGCCCTTGCGAGGGCGGCAAGCTTGCCCTTGTCCCTAACGCCCTGTCGGTAGAGCTGGATCAGGAGCGCGCCGATGACTTCGGCAGCCGGTGTATCGCGCGCAAGTCCCCTGTCCCGGCAGACATCGTCAAGTACTCCGGACAGGAGGTCTAGATCATCCGAGAAAAGTGGCAGGTCACGTGGAAGAACTGGGGATTTAAGCATCACGCCACAGGTTCCATGAGGGCTAATGACACCACTAGCATTGACGTCGACCGCCCATCCATAGCCGACGATGCGGGCACTATGCGCCCGAGCCGGTGATTTATCAACCGAACATTTCCAACGGAAACATATATGTGAACGGCGTGTTTCAGGCCGGTCTGATGGGCGACTTCCGCCTCAATTTTTCAGCCGCTCAAAGGCAAGCTGCGAATAGATTGAGTCCTCGATGATGACCGTTGCGCCGACCTTGACCAGATAGGTCTCGGCGAGGTCCGTCAGTGCCAGTGCGACTTCCTGTTCCGACCAGCCCGACGATATGGCCTTCTCGACCAGAGCCTCGAAGGACTCCGCCAGAGCTTCCCGGCATGTTTCGCTTGCCTCGCGGTTGGCCATAGGTCGTCCACCAACAGTTGTCGAACATATATTACATGAAACTAATAATTATTCGAGTGATTAAGAAATTTTTCTATCAGCGATATATCTGTGCTGCCCCGACATCAGAAACACTGACAGGAAAAGGGCAACTGCGTCGCAGTTGATTTTCGGCAAGGCTAGCCATGAGAGAGAGATCACCATCGGCTGCTGGGGGTGCCGAAGGTTACTATGTAAATGGTCGGGGCGACTGGACTCGAACCAGCGACCCCTTGACCCCCAGTCAAGTGCGCTACCGGGCTGCGCTACGCCCCGACCTGCCGAAACGGCCTGATCCTGTTAGTATTTTGGAATTTCCGGCGCAAGGGAAAAATCATGCATGAGGAATAAAAAGGAACGAAAGCCGGGGATAGGTGGGGTTGCAACAGAAGTTCCATATGTGGACGGCTCCCTGTTGCAAGTGTTTTCTGCAGATATTTTTGATCGGATCGCTTGCTTCCATATGTGCGGCCTTTGTGTGTGGTCGCACATGACCACTGGCCAAGATGGTTTCCGCAACGCGCGTTCCTAACACGGCAACGACCTTAAAAGGCCAGTGGAATTAACGGAGTGTCACGCGTCTTGGATCGATCGATCGCACCATCTGCTCTTCACTTGCAAGTTCACAGCATCAGCTCAGCACGGTGACGTCCCTGCTCACCGTGATGGCCAATCTCCTAAATTAAACTGTTGCGCTTTGTCCTTCTGTACGCCTGTAAGTCTCGCCGCTCACCATGAGCTTCCAAGCAATACGGGCGATCTTGTTGGCCAGCGCCACGGCCACCAATTTCGGTTTTTTCCGTTGCAGGAGCTCGATAAGCCATCGGGAAGCATGCCTGCTTCGACCTGCTCTGACGTGCTGGAGAAGAGAAGTGGCGCCCACCACCAATATACTTCGCAGCATTTCGTCACCGGCACGGGTGATCACCCCAAGCCTGACCTTGCCTGCAGTCGAATGGTCTTTTGGTGTGAGCCCTATCCAGGCGGCAAAATCTCGACCAGATCTAAATAGCCGCGGATCTGGGGTCTTAATCATCAAAAGCGATGCGCCGACCGGCCCGACACCCGGAATTTGGGCCAGGCGCCTGCTGCATTCATCGGAGCGATGCAACGCGGTCAGTTTTTCCTCGACCGCCTTCGTTTCGGCAAGCAAGTCGCGATACTCAACGCCATGCATGGCAAAAAGCTCGCGGGCCAATGCAGGCAGGGATTGATCAGCCGCAATCCGCTCGAGCAACGGTTCGATGCGGCACATGCCCTTGGCTGCGGCTATGCCGAACTCCATGGCAAAGCCGCGGATGGCATTGGCGAGCTGCGTTCGATTGCGAATGAGTCTCTCTCGCAAACCGACCAGCATCAATGCCGCTTGCTGGTCCGCAGTCTTCACCGGCACAAACCGCATTGTGGGGCGGCTCATCGCCTCACACAAAGCCTCTGCGTCCGCCGCGTCGTTCTTGCCGCGTTTTACATAGGGCTTTGCCAATTGAGGCGCGATCAATTTCACCTCATGACCGAACGAACCTAACAGCCTCGCCCAATGATGAGAACCTCCGCAGGCTTCGAGTGCGATGGTAGTCGGCGGCGTTTTCTCGAAGAATTTCACCATCTCCCTACGCGAAAGCTTCTTGCGAAGGACTGGTTGCTCGACTGCGTTCACGCCATGCAATTGGAAAACGCTCTTTGACGTATCCATGCCAATTCGGATAATCTCTTCCACGGACGGTCTCCTTCGATTGAGCTTTCAACGAACTCATTCTGGCACATTGCGATGCCGTTGGGAGCCGTCCACCCCAACACGGCAGTTCCGCTGCCGTCCGTGAGACCTGCGTCTCACAGCAAATCAGGCCAGCGAGCGTCTTTTGCATGTCGGCAATCAAATATGTGCGGTCCCTCCGATAAAAGATGCGCGCACTCAGAGTGGCGATCGCAATCGAAACGCTTGCCGGCAGTGACGAAAGGCTTTGAACGCGAGGCTTGACTAGAGGCAAAGAGAGTCACAAACTTCTGAATTGTAAGTAGCCTGTTTCGGACCCCGGCTCATAGTTCCCATCGAGATACGTCGAAATACTGGCTTGATTTAGCAACTGCTAGAAGAGATTTTCTTGGCGGGGGGCCTGTCGTTTGACGCCCTCATGGGGGAGCACATGAAGAGAATCATGATCGCCGGCCTTTTGTTGCTTAGTTCCTGCGGAAGCGTCACTCAGCAGACAATCCCGTATACCCTCTCGGAGGGCGAGGTTTCTGCCATTCAGAACACAGTTCGAAGCTACCTCAAAGATCCCTCCAGTGCGACGTTCAAGAGCATGATGGCGGCACAGAGACAGCCCGGGATCGTCTATGTTTGCGGCATAGTGGACTCCAAGAACAAGGGCGGTGCCTTTACTGGCGGAGAGCCCTTCGCCGGTGTTTTGAGAAACACAAGTGCGACGGGAAGAGCGGCCTTTTCGTTTACCCTGACGGCCCAAGGCAGCGCACAAACAAACTTCAACAATATGTGCCGGCAGAATGGGGTCGTCAGCTGACGCTTGTCCTCTGAGCGTCTCCTGACATCACCCAGCTGGCCAGCTCGTTGGAATCTACATTTCGGCTCGACATCGAAAATCGAGGCGTCATGCCCGTTTATGGTTGCCTGGATCGTTTGCTTTGTGTCTGCTCAGGCCCGCCAAAGGCGAATTCTTGCCAAGATGGGAAATCCGACAATGAAGACGCTACAGACAATAGCAATTGTGGTTCTGAGTTCGGCATGCATTAGCGCAGCGCAACCACCAACGATGACAGGCGATTTTGGCTCCCAGACGCTCGCTCTCATCAATTCGTATAGGGCGAGCCGTGGCCTGTCTCCCCTCGCCGCAAATGGCACTTTGAAAGCCCTGGCGCAGCAGCATAGCCGCTACCAGGCAGCTCGGCGAAGCATGAGCCACTATGGTTTCCGCCAGAGATCGGCTCAAGCCAGAGCCGCTGGGCTCAGTGTGGTATGTTCAGAGAATGTCGCGATGGGGTATACGACACCGCAGCAGCTTTTTGCTGGCTGGAGGCGCTCCTGGGGCCATAACACGAATCTGCTTCGACCTAATCTGCGATACGCGGGAGTGGCCACTGTCGGAGGCTACTCGACTTTCTTCGCTTGCCAGTAGCATCATCTCGATTTTGATTTTTGCCAACGCCGGGAAGTGTCAGTGCTCGGTCGTGGTCGAAAACGCTTGCTCGATCGGCCCTCCGCGAATAAGAAACCTCGGAAACGCGAGACTTTGGATAAGACCATGCAGATTGAGATCCCCTGCCCCAAATGCAGGAACACCCGAATGAAATTCGAGCGGCCCGAACCGCTCGACACCGATATCCTTACCTGCTTCACCTGCGGACATGAATTGGGAACGCTGGGTTCGGTAAAGGCAAAAATGATTGCTGCTTTCGAGCGCATGAAGAAGCAGGCGCAGCAACAGCGCAAGCACTAGCGCGCTATCTGACCAGCGCAACGCGCCCGTCTGGGCCGGTGTCGACACGCCACTCCCGATAGTCGGAGATCGAAAAGTGCGGCGTTGCGAACGGCGTCGTATGCGTCTCGGTGATGACTGTCACATCCGCGCCCGCCGCTTCGCCTGCGAGAATTCCGGCAACGGCATCTTCGAACACCAGGCATTTCGTCGGATCGACTCCGAGGCGCTTGGCCCCCAGCAGGTAGCACTCCGGGCTCGGTTTCCCGGCTACCACTTCTTCACCGCTCACCATCGCCACGGGCGTCGGAATGCCTGCGGCGGCCATGCGCCGCCGGGCGAGTTCGATCGGTGCCGAGGTTACGATCGCCCACTTTGCCGGTGGAATGCTGTTCAGGAAATCGATCGCGCCGGGGATCGAGACGATACCTCCAACGTCCTCCATCTCCTCCTTCAGTAGCTGCTTTGCCTCATACTCCGGATCGACGCCTGGCAACGCCAGCTGGCGAATGACGTCGGAGGCGCGAATGCCATGGATCGTCTTGAGGAAAACCTCTGGCTCGAGGCCATGCCGCATAGCCCA
Organism: Rhizobium sp. 10N414; assembly: GCF_056394785.1. Classification (NCBI taxonomy): domain Bacteria; kingdom Pseudomonadati; phylum Pseudomonadota; class Alphaproteobacteria; order Hyphomicrobiales; family Rhizobiaceae; genus Rhizobium; species Rhizobium sp. 10N414. The sequence goes on from NZ_JBFTIN010000005.1 coordinate 34,079, forward strand.
TTCCGTCCAGACGCGTTCGACCACCGCGATCGAGTTCAAGAGCGTGCCATCCATATCGAACAGGAAGGCGTCATAGAATTTGCCGGGAACGGAATGAGACGCGGTCACGAAGGTTTCCTTGGTACTGACTGGAATTACGCTCGCCGCCGACTACGATGCGTTTGGCAGAGGCCGTCCGAACGCGCGGGCGATGCTTCACTAACTAAGCCATCGAGGCGCTCCGGTAAATTGGATCAGCGAACTTGATCCAACAGGCGCTTGCATTCGAGGAGATCGTAGAGTGCTTCCTGAAGCAGCGCTCGATCCTCCTTGCCGACGCTCGACTTGCCGATCGAGATTTCCGGGGATTCTTCATCGCCACCGCCGAAATTGAAGAAGCGGCGTGTGATCGGCGGCTTCGCGCGGCCAACCACCTGATCCTCCTCGGACATTCCGACCCGTGGCTCGGCCGCATCACCGCCCTCCGGCGGGCCGCCCGTCAGCGCCTGGACGCTGGCGAGATCGCCATGCCCGATGGAGATGACAAACTTGTTGCCGTTGGTCTTCAGAAGTTTCTGCACGCCCTTGATGGTGTAGCCGTGATCATAGAGCAGGTGGCGAATGCCCTTCAGAAGATCAATATCCTCGGGCCTGTAGTAGCGGCGGCCGCCGCCGCGTTTCATCGGTTTGATCTGAGGAAACCGAGTCTCCCAGAAGCGCAGGACATGCTGTGGAAGGTCTAGGTCGTCCGCCACCTCGCTGATGGTGCGGAACGCATCGGGGCTCTTATCCAACATCCTTACTCCCTACGCGGTCTCGGGGTGCGCCGCGCGTCTGTTCGGCTGACAAGGCGCAGCTGTGTCTCACGAACGTCAGAACCGAGCCGCGACTCATCATATTTCAACGGTTTGACGCCGCGAATTCAAGTCACCTCTTGAATACCGCACAGATCGTTCAGGGAAGATTGCAGGTTGTTGTCGTCGAGCGAGAGGGACCTCCCTCTCCTCAGCTCAATCAGGAAGCCGGATTTGCGGCCTTCTGCTTGGTCTTGCGCAGAGTATGCGCCTTGAGGATCCGCGTCTTCAAGACATTGGAGGCCTTGAAGGTCATGACGCGTCGGGGAGAAATCGGTACTTCCTCGCCAGTCTTCGGATTGCGGCCGATGCGCTCATTCTTGTCGCGCACCTGGAACGTCGCAAAAGACGAGAGCTTGACGGTTTCGCCGCGAACAATCGCGTTACAAATCTCGTCAATGACAGTTTCCACGAGCTCAGCAGATTCGGTTCTTGAAAGACCGACCTTACGAAAAACTGATTCCGCCAGGTCTGCTCGCGTCACTGTCTTTCCGGTCATGGTTTCCCCGCCCATTTGCCAATTATATTATGAAAGCGGACAAAGAGTATTTGTCTTGCGCCTCACGGTCAAGCTCTTGTTCGTCGGTAGTTTTTTGGATTTTCGGGTTACCAGCGCAGGAGTGCTGCGCCCCAGGTGAAGCCGCCGCCCATCGCTTCCAACATCACCAGATCGCCTTCCTTGATCCGGCCGTCGCCAGCGGCCGTGGCCAGCGCGAGCGGAATCGACGCGGCAGACGTGTTGCCGTGGAGATCAACCGTAATGACTACTTTCTCAGGTGCAATATGCAACTTCTTGGCGGAACCGTCGATGATACGGCGATTGGCCTGGTGTGGCACGAGCCAGTCGAGATCGTCGGCGGTCGTTCCCGTGGCGTCGAAGGCGGCCTGAATGACGTCAGTGATCATGCCGACTGCATATTTGAAGACTTCGCGGCCCTCCATGCGCAGCTTGCCAACCGTGCCAGTCGTCGAGGGACCGCCATCCACATAGAGCTTCTCCTTGTGGGAGCCATCGGAACGCAGGTGCGCCGTCAGCACGCCACGATCAGCGGTCGTGCCCTTGCCCTCGGCAGCCTCCAGCACGATCGCCCCGGCGCCATCGCCAAAGAGGACACAGGTCGTGCGATCGTTCCAGTCGAGAATGCGCGAGAAGGTCTCGGCGCCGATTACCAGCACGCGCCTGGCGAGACCGCCCCTGATAAAGGCGTCGGCCGTTGTCACAGCATAGACGAAGCCTGTGCAGACGGCCTGTACGTCGAACGCAAAGCCATGGTGCATGCCCAGGCGGTTCTGGATATTGACGGCAGTCGCCGGGAATGTGTTGTCGGGCGTCGAGGTGGCACAGATGATAAGATCGATATCAGCTGGCGTCAGGCTTGCCTTGTCGAGCGCAGCACGCGCCGCAGCTTCGCCGAGCGACGATGTCGTCTCGCCCTCGCCCGCGATGTAGCGTTGGCGAATGCCCGTACGCTGGACAATCCATTCGTCCGATGTGTCCACGACATCTTCCATGTCGCGATTGGTCATAACGCGTTTCGGAAGTGCGGCTCCGAACCCGCGAACAACTGAACGGATCATATTGCTTAAACCCCGTCGCTCATGCGGCTTCCGGCCCGATCGGGGGCAGCCGCTTGGCATGATACTTTTGAAGATCGTTTTCTATTTTCTGATTGAGGCCATTCTTGGCCATGTCGTAGCCGACCTCGATGGCGGCAGCGATGCCTTCGGCATTGGCGCCGCCATGGCTCTTGATGACGACGCCGTTGAGGCCGAGGAAGACGCCGCCGTTCACACGGCTCGGATCCATCTTTTCGCGCAGCATGTCGAAGGCGCCCTTGGCGAAGAAGTAGCCGATCTTGGCAAGCAGCGTGCGCGACATTGCAGCGCGCAGATACTCACCGATCTGCCGCGCTGTACCTTCGGCCGCCTTCAAAGCAATATTGCCAGAGAAGCCTTCGGTCACGACGACGTCGACGGTACCCTTCCCCAGGTCGTTGCCTTCGACGAAGCCATAGTACTCGAGCGAGTCGATGTTGGCCTCACGGAGCAGGCGCCCCGCTTCCTTCACCTCTTCCTGGCCCTTGATCTCTTCGACCCCGACATTCAGCAGGCCAATCGACGGACGCTCGATCTCGAACAGCGCACGGGCCATTGCCCCGCCCATGAGCGCGAAATCCATCAACTGCTGCGAATCCGCGCCGATCGTCGCGCCCACGTCGAGAACGATGCTCTCGCCCTTCAAGGTGGGCCAGATGGCAGCGATCGCCGGCCGCTCGATATTGGCCATCGTACGCAGACAGAACTTGGCCATCGCCATGAGCGCGCCGGTATTGCCGGCCGACACCGCGACGTCGGCTTCCTTCGTCTTCACCGCTTCGATCGTCCGCCACATGGTGGAGATATAGCGACCGCGACGGAGCGCCTGGCTCGGCTTCTCGTCCATGCGGACGGCCAGCTCGCAGTCGTGGAAAACGGTCTTTTCCTTGAGCTTCGGAAACCTGTCGAGAACCGGCTCGCACTGTTCCTTCAATCCATACATCACGAAGAAAATATCGGGATGTCTTTCCAGTGCCTTGGCGGCGCCGGGGATGACAACCTGGGGACCAAAGTCGCCACCCATGAGGTCGATAGAAATTCTGATCACGCGTCCCTGATCCTTGTTTTTCGCCTCCGGCGGGCGAAATTTCGGCCAAAATACCGGTTTTCCCGTCGCTTACAACTGAATTGTGTCAAATCCCCAACGGGGTTCAGTCCTTTTTCCAATCCTTCAGCACGGCGAAGGCAGACGGCTTTTTATCGTTCTCTCCAGTGTCTTCTATGTGACCGGAGAACTCCACACCGGGCTTGCGCGGATAGGGATCGATCGCAAGAGCTGCGAATTCCGTAACCACCTCACCTGCGTCAATCGTATCGCCGGTGAAGCTTTCGGGAAGGTCCGGGCCATCGGGGTCCAGCACCATTTCGCCGGCATCATTGGCGGGCCGGCGCGCAAGCTTGGAATTCTCCGGCACGAAGATCTGCTCGAAGCTCTCGTCGATCTCCGATGGGACCGGATCGAGGGTCACGACGCAGGACTGGACGATGTTGGCACGCACCCTGCCCTTGATGCGCACACCATCCCGCTTCCACCGACCGATCTGGAGGTCAGCACCAAAGCTGTCCACCGATAGGACACTCCAACTGTCCGCAAGGGCTGCCAATTCGCGCTTGTCGGCCTCCAGATGCACCTCGACAGGATTGGCCGATATATGACCTACATTTACGAGGTAGGAGAACGGAACGTCGTCTCTTTTGTTTTTCATCGTCTCTTCCTCACGCTACCTTCGGAAGTGTCGCCGAGCCTGTCGCTATGACGTCCTCCGACTGAGACAAAAGATGGTCTTCGGCAACAAACATCCAGTCCGCGAGACCGCGCATATCCACCGGCTCATTCGCCTTCGGATGAATGTTTCGCACGAGCGCCGCAGCGAGTCCTTCGGCATCCCCGGTGTCCATCGCCTTGGCGTAGGCCTCCAGGCGGCCATAGAACATGCCGGCCAGCTTCTTCATGCGTTTGGGAACCGTGTTGTCACCGATCCCCAATTCACGGATGGAGTAGTCGATATCCTGGAAGAAGGCGTCGACGATTTCCTGCGCGATCTCCTGGCCGCTCGTCCCGGAGGTTCGTGTGCGCCGGAAGAAGAGGATCATCACCGCCGAAAGCATCTCGAAACGCCCCATCACCGTATCCGGGACATTCAAGCGCTCATAGAATTCCGGCATCCGTGCGGCCGACGTCAGTGCCTGATATTGCCGATCTACGATTACCTGGTTGTTGTTTTTCTTGCCAAAGAGCCCGAAGATCATCGTTTTTTCCGGAAAGGCCTCATTCTGGGCGCCAAGCGGCGTCCGGCCTTGTTGCATGATTTCGAAAGCTGGTTTACCGAAGCAGGCGCGAATTGCAATGCCGAAGGTGGCCACTTTCGGGACAGCACCCCTTCTGTCCGCATGAGCCAACGGGATGTCTCTCCCCGGAATGGCCACAATGGTTTTGCATCAGCGATCTGAGGCCGGTGGCTGCCATTCATAATTTTAGGGAGTAGATGTCGTTGACGAAACGGTATTTCAAGTCTGACAAAAAATTCCTCAGCAATGCCGCTATTGCCATCATGATCGCCTCCGCCGGACTTTCAGGCTGCCAGACACAAACCGTCCTCAACGGTGGATATGTCGCCGACGAGCAGTCGCTGAATCTCGTCCCAGTAGGATCGAGCCGCGAGCAGGTTCTCCTATCCCTCGGCACCCCGTCCACGACGGCGACGTTCGATGGCGAAGTCTTCTACTACATCTCGCAGCGCCGCGAGCGCTCCATGGCCTTCCAGAAGCTGAAGGTGGTCGATCAGAGCGTGCTGGCGATCTATTTCGACAAGGACGGCATCGTTACGCGCCGTGCGAACTACACCCTCAAGGACGGCAAGATTTTCGATACGATTACCCGCGTCACCCCGACGGGCGGCAAGGACTTCACCTTCCTACAACAGCTGCTATCGGGCGGCAGCGCGGCGAACGCTGCGAAGGGCCTCTTCGGTGGCGGCACCTCGCAGCCGGCCTCGCCGCAGAACCCGGCCAGCCTCCGCTAAAGCGGGAGCGAACTCTCAAAGAAAAACCCGCCGGATCGCTCCGGCGGGTTTTTAGTTTCGGCGATGTGCCTCAAGCCAGGACGGCGAGAAGCAGAAGAGCGACGATGTTGGTGATCTTGATCGCCGGGTTAACGGCAGGACCAGCCGTATCCTTGTAGGGGTCGCCGACCGTGTCGCCGGTCACCGATGCCTTATGCGCGTCGGAGCCCTTCATATGGCGAACGCCGTCCTTGTCGACGAAGCCGTCCTCGAAGGATTTCTTGGCATTGTCCCACGCGCCACCACCCGAGGTCATCGAGATCGCGACGAACAGGCCGTTGATAATAACACCGAGCAGCGATGCGCCCAGCGCCGCGAAAGCGGAAGCCTTCGAGCCCGAGATGATCAATACGCCAAAGTACACGACGATCGGGGCAAGAACCGGCAGAAGCGAAGGAATGACCATCTCGCGGATGGCTGCCTTGGTCAGCAGGTCAACCGCCCTGCCATAGTCTGGACGCTCGGTCCCTGCCATAATGCCGGGCTTCTGCTTGAATTGACGGCGAACCTCTTCGACAATTGCGCCGGCCGCGCGGCCGACGGCGGTCATCGCGATGCCACCGAAGAGATAAGGAATGAGACCACCGAAGATCAGTCCGGCAACGACGTAAGGATTGGAAAGATCGAAGGAGATGTCGCCAATACCTGCAAAATAAGGGTACTTGTCGCCGTTGGCGGCAAAGTATTTGAGGTCGTAGGAATAGGCCGCAAACAGAACCAGGGCGCCGAGGCCAGCGGAACCGATCGCATAGCCCTTGGTAACGGCCTTCGTCGTATTGCCGACTGCGTCGAGCGCGTCGGTCGACTTGCGTACTTCCGGCGGCAGGTGGGACATTTCCGCAATGCCACCGGCATTGTCCGTCACCGGACCGAAAGCGTCGAGAGCAACGATCATGCCGGCAATGCCGAGCATGGCGGTAACCGCGATGCCGGTGCCGAAAAGGCCGCCGAGCTGATAAGTCGCCAGGATGCCGCCGACGATGACAATCGCCGGGAGGGCTGTCGATTCCAGCGACACCGCAAGACCCTGGATGACGTTCGTGCCATGGCCGGTCACAGAGGCCTGGGCGATCGAATTGACTGGGCGCTTGTTGGTGCCGGTGTAATATTCGGTGATGACAACAATCAGTGCTGTGACGAGCAGGCCGATCAGACCGCAGACAAAGAGATGCGTGCCGGTAATGTCCTCGCCACCGACCGAGCCAATCGAACCCCAGCCGATGGTTAGTGATGTCGCTGCGCCAAGGCCGATGATCGACAGCAGGCCGGTGACGATGAGACCCTTGTAAAGGGCGCCCATGATCGAGCCATTGCTGCCGAGCTTGACAAAGAACGTACCAATGATCGAGGTGATGATGCAGGCGCCGCAGATCGCAAGCGGGTAGAGCATCGCCGATTCAAGAACGGGTGCGCCGGCAAAGAAGATTGCGGCGAGAACCATGGTCGCGACGACGGATACGGCGTAGGTTTCGAAAAGGTCAGCTGCCATGCCAGCGCAATCGCCGACGTTGTCGCCGACGTTATCGGCAATTGTCGCGGGGTTGCGCGGATCATCTTCCGGGATACCCGCTTCGACCTTGCCGACGAGGTCACCGCCGACGTCAGCGCCCTTGGTGAAGATGCCACCGCCGAGACGGGCGAAGATCGAAATCAGCGACGCACCGAAGCCAAGCGCGACGAGGGAATCGATGACTTCGCGAGAGCTGCCTTCGTGCCCAAGCACGACAGTCAGCACGTAGTAGTAGATCGACACGCCAAGGAGCGCGAGACCGGCCACCAGAAGCCCGGTGATGGCACCCGACTTGAATGCAATCTCAAGTCCGGCGGCCAGGCTCTGGGATGCCGCCTGCGCCGTGCGAACATTGGCGCGCACCGAGACATGCATGCCGATGAAGCCAGCAGCGCCTGACAGAACAGCGCCGATGAGGAAGCCGATTGCAGCCGTGCCGGAGAGCAGCAGCCAGGCTGCAATGAAAACGACGATGCCGACGATTGCGATGGTCTTATACTGGCGCGTCAGATAGGCCTGCGCACCCTCACGAATATAGCCTGCAATTTCCTGCATGCGCTTGTTACCCTGATCGGCGGCAAGCACCGACCGGGTTGCCCAGATGGCATAGACCACCGAGAGCAGACCGCATGCTATTACCCATAAAAGAATGCTCATTTCGCTCTTTCCTCCAAAAGAGCCGGAGCTCACTCCCTCTCCGGCTGCGAATACGCCGACTCGATTTCCTCCCACAGAAATGCTGCAACGCCGGGCGGAGATTGCGTGGAGGAAAACGGCGCGTCAAGCCCGTAAGAGCCAAAAGCCCTTGCAGCACAATGGGAACGGAGGATTCTTGGAGGTCGGGCCTGCCGACCCGGCAGAACGCTACTTCTTGGCTTCGCCGCGCACCTGCTTTGCGATGCGGTCAAGCACGGCGTTGACGAGCTTCGGCTCATCGTCGCTGAAGAAGGCCTGAGCGATTTCGACGTATTCCGTCACGATGACCGCAACGGGAACATCCTTGCGTTCGAGAATCTCGAAGACGCCGGCACGGAGGATCGCGCGGACCGTGCTATCGAGACGCGACAGCGCCCAGTCGTCCTGTAAGGCGGACGCAATCATTGGGTCAAGGCGACGCTGCTCCCGCACGACGCCTGATACGATCGAGCGGAACCAGGAGGGGTCGGCCTTCAAATAGGTCTCACCGTCAAGTTCCTGGCCCAGGCGATGCGCCTCGTATTCAGCCACGATCTCCAGCACGCCGGTGCCGCCAATATCCATCTGGTAGAGCGCCTGAACGGCAGCAAGGCGCGCAGCACCTCGCTGGTTTGCAGCCTTGACCGGACGCTCCGAGTTCTCGTTGTTCATTCGTTATGCACCCAACTTCTTCTTCAGCTCTATCATCGTAAGAGCTGCGCGGGCGGCAAATCCGCCCTTGTCCTTGTCCGAACGGCGGGCGCGAGCCCAGGCCTGATCGTCATTCTCAACAGTCAGAATGCCATTACCAATGGCAAGGGATTCGCTCACGGCCAGATCCATCAGCGCGCGAGAGGATTCGTTCGACACGATATCGAAATGGTAGGTCTCGCCGCGGATGACCATACCGAGGGCGACGTACCCATCATACTGCGTGCCCTCATTATCTGCTCCGTCGAGCGCCATGGCAATCGCCGCCGGAATCTCGAGAGCGCCCGGAACGGTGACGACCTCATAGGTCGCGCCCGCCTCTTTCAAGGCGAAGGTCGCGCCTTCAAGCAGGGCATCGGCCATGTCGTCGTAGAAGCGTGCTTCGACGATCAAAATGTGGGGAGCGGTTTCTCGCGCCATGCTTCACCTTCAGTAGCTAGAGGACTTCACCATTCGGCAGGCCGCGGTCAAAACACGCCGCGACCCGAATGGCAAGCAAATTCCGACCATGGTTGGATGCCGAATCCGGAATCCCGGCAACGGCGGAGCGGGCAATTCTTGCGTCATTTTGTGCCGGCGTCGGACCGGCGCCTCGAAGATGGCAAATGAAGGGCAATTCGCATGAACAATATGTGACTAAATTCCAGATACTTATGAATTGAAGGCGGATGATCCGATTACCAATTTCATCTGCGTAACGCTGACGATCCACTGCCGACGGTCGATCGTCAGAGCAGATGAAAGGATACCCCATGAATCGCATTGCAGCCATCGCCTCCGCAGTCGCTACCCTTGCCTTTGCAGATGCCAGCCGTGCCGAAAGTCTCGACATGACGACCCCGTCGGGCATCGAACGAACGCTCCGCAGCTTCAGCGGCGCAAATCTCGATATTCGGCAGGTGGCCGACCACGGCAGTTCGAAAAATATCGGAGCGCCCAATTCATTTGCCGCACACAGTGTCCACGACATCCAAGTGATCCGTGCGGCCATTGCCGTCAACAAACCCCTTATGCATCAGCTCAACGCCAGAGGTGTGCTGCTCGGGAACATCGTCAACGCTGATCAGGCCGCGAACGGCGGTATCACGGTCTACTATCGATAAGGTCAAGGGCGACAGCGGAAGACTGTCGCCCGTCACGATGCTTTGCGGGTTGTATTTTCTCGCAGGATGATGCCTTTTCTCCGGAAACAGGAGAAGACAATGTCCGGCGTATCGAAGCCCGTCATCAACGTCGCTGATTTGAAGCTTGAGCACTGGAAGCAAGGGGATCTGTACGAAGGGACGGATGTCTCATTCGGCTCGCTTCTCGGCCTTGCAGGTCTCGGCATAAGCTACAACGAGGTCCCGCCCGGCAAATCCAGCTGTCCATTCCACAACCATCACGTGGAGGATGAGCTGTTTTTCGTCATCGAAGGCACCGGCGAATATCGTTTCGGTCCTGATCGCTATCCGATCCGGAAGGGTGACACGCTCGGCGCTCCAGCCGGGGGACAAGAGACCGCCCACCAGATCATCAACACTGGTTCGACGCCTCTGATCTACCTCGGCATTTCGACAATGGCGAAAACCGAGATTGTCGAATATCCCGATTCCGGAAAGTTTCTCGCCAAGACCAATCGCGACGAGGGACAAGCGAACCGCTTTCGCTTTATCGGCAGCGAGCATGGCAAGCTGGACTACTGGGACGGCGAGCCGGGTGCTTGACCTCCATCCGAGGGAACACTTCAAGATGACCAGCATTCCTACCATCGAGACGGCGCGACTGCTGCTACGTCCGCACACCGTTGACGATTTTTCTGACTATATGACGATGTGGAGCGACGAAGCGGTGGTGCGCTTCATCGGAGGTGTCCCCTCCACCCGCGAACAGGCCTGGGCACGCATGCTGCGTGTCGCCGGCATGTGGCATCACATAGGTTTCGGATTTCTGGCGATCGAGGAAAAGCAGTCAGGGCGTTTCATCGGGGAAGCAGGCTTCCTCGATATGAAACGGGATATGCACCCCGTTTCCACGGAAGGCACTCTGGAGACCGGTTGGGGACTGATGCCCTTCGCGCAAGGGCACGGCTACGCCAGCGAAGCGCTCACGGCGCTGATCGCCTGGGCGGAAGAGCGGTTCCCCTCCAAGCCAATGACCTGCATTATCGACCCGGGGAACGATCCCTCGCTGCGCCTGGCGCACAAGCTCGGCTTTCGCGAAGTCCAGCGATGCAACTATAATGGAGAGGTTATTCTGCTTTCGCGGTCGGGAACTCCGCCAGCCTAGCGGCATAGCGCGCCATGGTATCGACTTCGAAATTGACGAAGTCGCCTGCCTTGCGTTCGCCCCAGGTCGTGACCTCAAGCGTGTGACGGATCAGCAGGACGTCGAAATCGGTACCGTCCACCGCGTTGACGGTGAGCGACGTGCCATCCAGAGCGATGGAGCCCTTAGGTGCAACGAACTTGGCGAGATGCTCAGGCGCACGCAGGCGAAAGCGCGTCGCATCGCCCTCTTCCGTCACCGAGAGGATCTCGGCCTTGCCATCAACATGACCGGAAACGATGTGGCCGCCGAGTTCGTCGCCGATCTTCAGCGAGCGCTCGAGATTGATGCGGGTACCTTCCTTCCACGTCCCGATCGTCGTCAGGCGCAGAGCCTCTTCCCAAGCTTCGACCTCGAACCAGCGGCCGTTGCTGCCCTCGCCGGGCAGGCCGGTCACCGTCAGGCAGATACCGGAGTGCGAGATGGAGGCGCCCATGTCGATGGTCGCCGGATCATAGGCAGTGGCGACACGCAGCTTGATGCCTTCCTTCAATGGGGAAACAGATTCGATCTTGCCGACGTCGGTGACAATTCCGGTAAACATCAAAGCTCTCTTTCGTATTCGTCCAGGCGATCGTCGCCAAACATGAAGGTGCCCCTGTGCAGGAATCCCGATGGCATATCGGTCTTCTGGACCGGCGATTCAATACCGTCCTGCCCGATCACCGCAGGGCCTTGATAGAGGAGGATGCGGTCGATGTAACCGGCATCCAGGAAAAGCTTCGCCGTCCGCGCGCCGCCTTCGATGACAAGCGAAGAAATTCCGCGCGATGCTAGTGCAGGCAGCAGTTGGTCGGGCCGGTAGGGACTGCATTGGACCACTTCGACGCCAGCCTGATCCAAAGCGTCTCGTCGTGCGAGAAAGGCCTCGTCCTCGCTATTGTCGAAGCGGGGCGGTTCGGCCGCGACGACGATCAATGGCACCTGCTTGGCCGTAGCGACCAGCTTGCTGTCCAAGGGCAAAGAGAGATCTTCATCGAGCACGACACGAACCGGTGAGCGGGCCTCAAGTCCAGGCGTGCGAACGGTGAGCAAGGGATCATCGGCGATCGCAGTCCCGATCCCAACCAGAATCGCATCGGTTTCGGCGCGCAGCTTCTGCACCTCTACCCGTGCCGCAGGCCCGGTGATCGCAATCTGCCCCTCGCCCTTTCTTCCGATCATGCCGTCAGCGGAAACCGCAAGCTTGAGAGTCACATAGGGCCGGTTCTTCGTCTGCCGTGTGAGGTAAGCAGCAAGCGAACGCTTGCCTTCCTTTTCGAGAATTCCTGACTCGACCTCGATCCCCTCATCGCGCAGCATGGCAATGCCCCTGCCCGAGACACGCGGATCCGGATCGGTGACGCTTATCACCACACGACCAATGCCGTAGGCAATCAGCGCCTCCGCGCAGGGTGGTGTCTTGCCGTAATGCGAGCAGGGTTCGAGCGTGACATAGGCGGTGGCGCCGCGCGCCAGTTCGCCGGCTTCGGCCAGGGCCTGCGGTTCGGCATGGGGACGCCCGCCGACTGCCGTCACTGCACGGCCGACGATCTGACCGTCACGCACGATCACGCAGCCGACGGAAGGATTGGTAGATGTCTGGCCGAGATGCAGGAGACCCAGGCGGATCGCCTCTTCCATGAAACGCGCGTCGTCTTCCGAAGCGCTCATGAGCTAGTTGTCCAGGGGATCGCGGGCGATCTTGGCGTTGATCTCGGAAATGACTTTCTCGAAATCCTCGGCATGCGAAAAATCCCGATAGACAGAGGCATAGCGAACGAAGCCAACATCATCTAGGCTCTTCAATGCTTCCAACACCTGAAGGCCGATCTGCTCGGAGCTGATCTCGACTTCGCCGGAGCTTTCAAGCCGTCGAACGATGCCGGATACCGCACGTTCGATGCGGTCGCGGTCGACGGGACGCTTGCGCAGTGCGATCTCGAAAGATCGCACCAACTTGTCGCGGTCGAACGGTACCTTGCGGCCGGTCTTCTTCGACACCATCAGCTCGCGCAGCTGCACGCGCTCGAAGGTCGTGAAACGACCGCCGCAATCGGGACAAATACGCCTGCGGCGGATGGACGTATTGTCCTCCGCCGGGCGTGAATCCTTGACCTGTGTGTCTTCCGATCCGCAGAATGGGCAGCGCATGCGCTATCCTTAGCCCATGTAATCATACATTGGGAAGCGGTTGGTCAGCTCGACCACCTTGCCGCGAACGGCTGCTTCCACGGCTGCGTTCCCCTCGTCGGAGTTGGCGACCTTCAAGCCGTCGAGAACCTCAACGATGAGGTTGCCGATTTCCTTGAATTCCGCTTCCTTGAAGCCACGCGTCGTGCCGGCTGGCGCGCCGAGGCGCACACCCGAAGTTACGAATGGCTTCTCAGGGTCGAACGGGATGCCGTTCTTGTTGCAGGTGATGTAGGCGCGGCCGAGGGCTGCTTCGGCACGCTTGCCGGTCGCGTTCTTCTTGCGAAGATCGACGAGCATCAGGTGGTTGTCGGTGCCGCCGGAGACGACATCGAGGCCGCCGGCGATCAGGGTTTCCGCAAGCGCCTTGGCGTTCTTGACGACCTGCGCGGCGTAGTCCTTGAACTCCGGCTCCAGCGCTTCACCGAAGGCGACGGCCTTGGCGGCGATGATGTGCATCAGCGGACCACCCTGCAGACCGGGGAAGACGGCCGAGTTGAACTTCTTCGCCAGATCTTCGTCGTTCGTCAGGATCACGCCACCGCGGGGACCACGCAGCGATTTGTGGGTCGTCGTCGTGGCAACGTGGCAGTGCGGGAACGGCGACGGATGCTGGCCACCGGCGACGAGACCGGCGATGTGCGCCATGTCGACCATCAGGTAGGCGCCGACCGAGTCAGCGATCTCGCGGAAGCGCTTCCAGTCCCAGATGCGGGAGTAAGCGGTGCCGCCGGCGATGATCAGCTTCGGCTTATGCTCTTCGGCCTTGCGGGCAACTTCGTCCATGTCGAGCAGGTTGTCGCCTTCGCGCACGCCATAGGACACGACGTTGAACCACTTGCCGGACATGTTGACCGGGGAACCGTGCGTCAGGTGACCGCCCGAGTTGAGGTCGAGGCCCATGAAGGTGTCGCCCGGCTGCAGCAGTGCAAGGAACACGGCCTGGTTCATCTGCGAACCGGAGTTCGGCTGAACGTTGGCGAAGTTGACACCGAAGAGCTTCTTGGCGCGTTCGATCGCCAGTTCTTCAGCGATATCGACGAACTGGCAGCCGCCATAGTAGCGCTTGCCCGGATAGCCTTCGGCATACTTGTTCGTCATGATGGAGCCCTGGGCTTCCAGCACCGCGCGGGAAACGATGTTTTCCGAGGCGATGAGTTCGATCTCGTGCCGCTGGCGGCCGAGTTCCTTGCCAATCGCGCTGAAGATTTCCGGATCGGTATCGGCAAGCGAGCGATTGAAGAAGGTCTGGGTGGAGGCATTGGTCATGAGCGGGCTCCTCAACTGGAATGCGCGAAGGTATTAGCGCCCCGCCCTTTCAAGGGCAATACGGAGAACGACATTTGCTAGGCAATCTACGCGCCGCGCGTTCTATGCCCGACAGGACAACAAAAAACCGCGCCAGAGAGGCGCGGTTTCTTCAAAATCAAACGCGATCCAATTGACTTATTGAACCGGCTGCTCCGTGGTTGCGGTCGTGTCGAGCGCAAGCTCGGCGTTGCCGTCGAGCTGATAGATATCGTCGCGGAACTGCACGACGCCATCCGGCATGCCCCAGGCGGAAATGTAGACGAAGTAAACCGGCACTTCTTCGGCGAGCTTGATCGGCGTGTTGACGCGGGTCGTGATGACCTGCTCCATCTGCTGACGCGACCACGGCGGGGTCTCGCGCAGCAGCCACGTCGTCAGATCGCGAACGTTCTGGACGCGAACACAGCCCGAGGACTCAAAGCGCATCAGCTTGTTGAAGAGACCCTGCTGCGGCGTGTCATGCATATACTCGCCGTTCTTGTTGTAGAAGTTGATCTTCGTGGACGCCATGGCGTTGATCTTGCCCGGGTCCTGACGGAACATGAAATTCGGAGCCTTCTCGGCATTCCAGTCCACCGTTTCCGGCGCCACCTCGTTGCCCTTTCCGTCGATCAGGCGAATGGCATTCTTCTCGAGATAGGTCGGGTCCTTGCGCATCAGCGGTACGATGTCTTTTTCGACGATCGAGCGCGGTGCCGTCCAATAAGGATTGAGGATAACTTCGTAGATCTTCGAGTTGACGAGATGCGTCGGACGGCTGAGACGGCCAACGACCGCAGCGTGGCGCGTCGCAACGCTGCCGTCTTCCACGGCCTCGACGTAGGCGGCCGGAATGTTAACCATCACGTGGCGGCGTCCGAGCTCTTCCGGGAAGGTCTGGATGCGGATGAGGTTGGTGTTCAGCTGCTGCAGACGAACATCGGCCGGAATGTTCATGGCCTTCAAGGTGAACTCGCCGATGACGCCGTCGGCCGGAAGGCCGTGGCGCGCCTGGAAGCGCTTGACGGCGCCGTCGACATAGGAATCAAACGCCGAAGACATGCCAGCCTCGCGCGGTAGGTCGCCTGTGATGGCAAGACGCTGGCGAAGGCTCTGGACGGCCGGGTCGGTCACGCCGATCTGCAAGCGCTGCTGGCTTGGGCTGACTTCGGGCCAACCGCCAGCCGAAGCGATCTGCTGATACTGGGCGATTGCCTGCTGGATGCTCGGCACCGACTGCGGCCCGAGAATCGGCGTGTTGGAAACGACAGCCGTTGCGGTGCGGGACGCAGCCTTCGCATCGAACTGATCGTCCCAATCGCCGCGTTGTGGAGCATTAATGAGCGAGTCGATCGCCGATTGCGCGAGTGCGGGGGCCGCCAATGCGCCCGCGCCAACCATTGCCGCAGACGTCAGAAACGCCCGACGAGAGAAAGCTTCAGTACCGATTTTCTTCGACATTCATCCCAACCACTAAATTGCCGCCGCTTGAGAGACCGGCAGCCTTCGCTATCCCTGCGAGAACGCAGATCTCTCTATCAACCCGTCGCTACGGCGCATCGCACAATCTCTCTGCCGGCGATCACATGATTGCGAGCAGGGAGCGCGAGGTTGTCAGACCTCAATTTGGGAAGCGCCCTTTGCCGTGTATTTCCGCTGACATGCTAATATGGCCAATTCGTGTCGCCCTGCACCACACTCAACCGTCGGTCGCGGGCGATGCGCAAAGAACCATATCCATCCACAGAAATGTGGCGGTTAATAGCGGCTAAAAAACGGCTTGAATACAGTCGATTATGCTTGCCTGCCATGCGTTGCAAAGATGTCACGACCTCGCAGACAAGGCGCGGATTACGCGCGTCCGGTCCGCCCACTGCCTGCAACAAATAGAGCTGACGTCGCGACCGCGTCGCGTGATTCCCGGGAAACCCCAAGCTCGTCGCGGAGGTCATTGTCCAAGTCGGCGACCGAGTACGCAGCCCGGCAGCTAGACGCTGCTAACGGCGAAAAGGCGCTACGGAATACCGTTGCGCCCTTTCGTGCCTTGGAGGTCCGATAAGCCAGCAGGGAAGTTGGCTTACGAGATTACAGGCGATAGAGGATCTGGTCGTTCCAGAAGCGGTCCAGACGGGTAAGCAGCTTGTTCATCTGCGTGAATTCGTCGGAGCCGATGCCGCCAACCTTGTCGATCGAGCCGACGTGACGTTCATAGAGCTTGGCGACGGTTTCAGCGATGTCCTGACCCGCTTCCGTCAGGCTGATGCGGACCGAGCGACGGTCGATGCGCGAGCGCTGATGGTTGATGAAGCCGAGATCGACAAGCTTCTTGACGTTGTAGGAAACGTTGGAACCCAGGTAGTAACCGCGGGAGCGAAGTTCGCCGGCGGTGAGCTCGGAGTTGCCGATGTTGAAGAGAAGAAGTGCCTGGACGGCATTGACGTCGCTGCGACCCTGGCGGTCGAACTCGTCCTTGATGACGTCGAGGAGACGGCGGTGAAGACGTTCAACAAGATGAAGGGATTCCATGTAAAGATCACGGATGCCTTGTTCCTGCTGGTCACGGAAGTTCGATACCGCCTGCGGCTTGATTTTCGTGTTCATGATGACTGCCTCACTGTTTTGTTTGGCGGTGTTGGTTTTCTTCCCGCCTTGAGACAGACCCTATCGAATACAAATAAAATTCTACTTAAACCGCAGGCTTAACAGTGCCTTACCGGAAACCCTAGATGTATCAGGGTAAATCAACGCTTACCTGCCGGCGCCGCTTGCGCTTTTCGTACCAGAGCGCAACACGGAATCCCAGGTAGACCAGGACGACCGCGGCATGCAGCAAAACGATCAGCCGGTTGGACCCGAAAACCTCCGGCATGAAGGCGTACATGATGATCTGTCCGCCTGCCGCGAGCACCCAGATAACCGGCCCCCAGGAGACGGCCAGCCATAGACCGAGAGAGGCGACGGGGAAGAGAACGGCGAGGCTGGTGCTTGCGACCTTCCACGGAAGGCTGAGCAGATCGAAGCGCCCTGCCCCGACCAGCGAATAGCCGACGAGCATCGCCCAATACTGCAATCCGAACCAGAAGCAGGAAACGGCGACAAGCCGCAGGAACAGGATGAAGAGAACGCTGGTCAGCGTCCGCTTAGGTATCGTCGGAGAATCAGCGTCCATGTCTCAAACAATAGGGTTGCCGTTGCGACTTCGCCAGCGCCTCCTCCATTGCGGCCAATCGTCCGGTTTGGATTTCGGCCACGCCATGATAATGAGCGCTTCGACAATTGGAATGGCAGAAAGCTGGAAACCACCATGCAGGACAAGACCCATCTCGTCGACGAGATTACCGGCCATCGGCGCATGCGCCGCAATCGCAAGGCCGATTGGACGCGGCGCCTCGTGCAGGAGAACCGCCTGACGGTCGACGACCTGATCTGGCCGGTTTTCGTCGTTCCCGGCACGGGCATCGTCGAAGCGATCCCGGCGATGCCCGGCGTCAACCGCATGAGCGTGGATAGGCTGGTCGAAGCCACCAAGGAAGCGGCCGATCTCGGCATCCCTGCGATCGCGACCTTCCCGAACATCGAAATGGAACTGCGCGACGAAACAGGCTCGAACAGTCTTGAAACCAACAATCTGATCAACCAAGCGACAATCGCAATCAAGAAGGCGGTGCCCAATATCGGTGTCATCACCGACGTCGCGCTTGACCCCTTCACGAGCCATGGCCACGACGGGATCCTGCGACAGGGCGAGATCGTCAACGACGAGACGGTCGATCAGGTTGCGCGCGCGGCCGTCATGCAGGCCGATGCCGGCTCTGACATCATTTCGCCGTCGGAGATGATGGACGGCAGAATCGGCGCCATCCGCCGCGCCCTTGACGCTGCCGGGCACCAGAATGTTGGTATTATGAGCTACGCCACCAAATTCGCCTCGGCATTCTATGGCCCCTACCGCGAGGCGATCTCCACCGGCGGTCTGCTCAAGGGTGACAAGAAGACTTACTACATTGATCCGGCAAACGGCACCGAAGCCATCCGCGACGCCGCGCTTGACGTGGAGGAAGGTGCCGACATGCTGATGGTCAAGCCGGGCCTGCCCTATCTCGACATCTGCTGGCGCATGAAGGAAGCCTTCGGTCTGCCGACCTTCGCCTATCAGGTTTCGGGGGAGTACACGCAGATCAAGGCGGCCGCGATGAACGGCTGGATCGACGGCGAGCGCGCCATGCTGGAAACCCTGCTCTCGTTCAAGCGTGCGGGCTGCGACGGCGTCCTCACCTACTTTGCAGTCGAGGTGGCAAGAATCCTAGCCAGGCGCTGATTGCGCGCCAATATTGCATTTGAGGGAAGCGATACCATATCAGCGGCATCGCTTTCTCGAAAGGAGACCGTAACGATGACGCTCACGCCCAATCCGCTCTATGCTGCACCGGACGACTGGCGCGCCTATAGCGGCACGCTGAGCCGTCGTGTCTTCGCATTCATCCTCGACTACGTGATCATTCTGCTGCTCTGCATACCGGCGGCGGTCATTCTTTTCTTCCTGTCGATCGTCACACTGGGGCTCGGATTCTTTCTCTACCCGGCGCTGTTCGTGATCGTTGCAGGCCTGTATTTCGGCTTTACGGTGGGCGGTTCCCAGCAGGCCTCATTCGGCATGCGCGCAATGGGCATTGCCATCATCCGCGTCGACGGGCAGCCGATGGACTTCCTGACGGCCATCGTTCACCTGGCGCTTTTCTGGATCCTGAACTCAGTCCTGACGCCGCTGATTCTGCTGGTTGGCCTGTTCACCGAACGCAGCCGGTTGATCCACGATTTTCTGGTTGGCACCGTCACGGTACGCACCGCCTGATCAGGCTCGCCACAAGCTAAAATAAACGCTGCTCCCGACCTTTGCCGGGAGCCTTTCGACGCCATATCCAAAAGTATGACGCGCGACATCGGGCAGGAGAACGGCCCCGCTGTTGACGTTTTTTATTCTTAAGTCATCCTGTCAGATAAGCAGCGAACCAAAGGAAATCTCCGCAACAGATGAATACGCAGACGACGCCATCACCGCAGTTCTACCTGACTGCTCCGGCTGCGTGCCCCTATCTGGCCAACGAGATGGAACGTAAGGTCTTCACGCATCTCGTCGGTCCCCGCGCAGCGGAGATGAACGATATCCTGACACAGGGCGGCTTTCGCCGGTCGCAGAACATCGCCTATCGTCCGGCCTGCGAGGCCTGCCGCGCCTGCATTTCCGTGCGCATCCTCGCACAGGAATTCCTGCCGACGAAGTCGATGAAGCGCGTGCTGGCAACGAACGCCGACATCATCTCCACGGAATTCCCTGCCCAACCTTCCAGCGAACAATATTCGCTGTTCCGACGCTATCTCGATTTTCGCCACCAGCAGGGCGGAATGTCCGACATGACGGTGCTCGACTATGCCATCATGGTCGAAGACACCCATGTGAACACCAAAATCATCGAGTATCGGCTTCGAAAGGAAGGGACGGGCCTGGAAGAGCGCCCGACCGGCGAGCTCTTGGCCGCCGCCCTGACCGATACCATGAGCGATGGCCTGTCCATGGTTTATTCCTACTTCAACCCTGACATGGATCGCCGCTCCCTTGGCACGTTCATGATCCTTGATCACATCAGGCGCACAAAGGCCTTGGGTCTTCCACACGTCTACCTCGGCTACTGGGTTCAAGGGTCGAGGAAAATGGACTACAAGACTCGCTTCCAGCCGCAGGAGCATCTGACTTCGCGCGGCTGGGAACGTTTCGATCCCTCCGTATTGCCCGAAAGCCCGCGCTACTAAATGCTCCTCCCCTCCCTTTCCGATCATCGGAAAGGCCTGCTGCTGACGGCAATCGGCGGCTTGGCTCTTTCCATGGACATTCCACTGGTGCGGCTTGCTCACGGCGACATGTGGTCGATCCTGGGCATGCGCAGCATCACGACGGTCGCCGCCGCGCTGCTGGTGATCTGTCTTATCAGATACGCCAAGGGAGCATGGCCCGTGCTCGTGCCCGGCAGGCACGGCCTTGCGACGGGACTGCTCTACGGCTGCTCGACGCTGACCTTCCTGCTTGCCGTCTTCAACACGGCGACGGCCAATGTGGTTTTTATCGTCGCGTTCAATCCGATGTTCGGCGCTCTCTTGTCATGGATTTTTCTCAAGGAACGTCCTACGGCATCCACGCTCGTCACCATGGCGGTCATGGTGTTCGGTGTTGGCCTGATCGTGCATGATGGATTGGCCGGCGGCCATCTCTTCGGCGATGCCATGGCACTTCTCAGCGCCTTTATCCTCGCATCGGCGATAACCATTGCCCGGGCGTCGCGTCGGGAAATGGGCTTCGTGCCCTTGCTTGCCGCCGCCCTGCCGGCGGCCCTCGGCTTTGCAAAGGCCCTGCCGGTCGGGCTAGCCATAGAGCATCCCGCCTGGATCATCCTCAACGGTACGCTTCTGATGCCGGTCGCCTTTTGGTGCCTAGCTACCGGACCACGCTATCTCTCCGCGCCCGAAGTCGGCATGTTCTATCTGCTCGAAACCATCCTGGCTCCGATCTGGATATGGCTGATCTTCGCGGAAGCCCCACCGACGATGACGCTCGTAGGCGGCACGATCCTGGTCTGCGCGATTATGCTGCACTCGCTTTGGATGGTTCGGCGGAAGCCTGCGCGACAATCTCTGGCACACTGACCACCTGCATCGCATCGAGTTCGCGCTCGAGCCCCTGCATGACGTGGACCCAGCCCTTCCGCGTCTCTTCTTCGAACTGGCCCCATTGGGCGCACATTTCGTGCGAGAGCGTCAACCGCGTGCCTTCGGCGAGCGGTTCGATGTCGATCTGTATTCGATCCGCATTGTGATCATGCTCGGCTGCCGAGAAGCAGAAGACCATCCGCCGCGGTCGGCGCAATTCGAGAAATACGCCGTAATGCACCGCATCGCCTGTCGGACGTCGGTCGATGACGAGAAAATGTCCGCCGACCTTTGGATCGATGTCGGCTCGGATAACGCGGCCTTCGTCGCTTGCGAAAAGGAAGCGTTTGGCGATCTGAGGGTTCAGCCATGCGTCGTAGACGGCGCAGGGCGAGGCATTGAATGTATGCGCAACGTTCAAAGTGATGGTATTGCAAGCACTCATCAACAATCCTCCGTGATCGGACATGGCACTCTCCAGGAGCACCACACTCGATCATTCCGTCCGCCTGCGGAATGACGTCTGTCCATGTTGTGATTACTGGCCAGAAGTAGAGGAGTTGCCCCGCTCGCCAAGAGCGAGGCGCAGAATTATTTTCGCTTAGCCGGCAAACTTACCGCTGCGCGGGAAGCCTTTCGGAACGGTCCGACCAGCGGTGGCACGATCGCCAAGCCATTCGGCAAGCTCGTCCTTGTTCTTCGTGAAGGTGCGGCCCGCGCTGTCTTCCCAGACGAGGCCGTCTGATATTGCGAAGCAGCGTACGTCGGAAATGCCGCCATCCTTGTAGCGCTGCAGGCGGACGCCCTTGCCGCGACCCATTTCCGGGACCTGCGACAGCGGGAAGACGAGCAGTTTGCGATTGTCGCCGACGACAGCGATATAGTCGCCACTGACGGGAACGATCAGCTTCGTCTCATCAGGCATGGAGACATTCATTATCTGCTTGCCCTTGCGGGTATTGGCGACCATGTCGGTCTCGGCAACAACGAAGCCGTTGCCCGCCGTCGAGACGATCATCTGCTTGCGGGCAGGATCGTGAACGAAGGCGGTCAGGACGTCCTGATCGTTGTCCATATCGATCATGATGCGCAGCGGTTCGCCATGACCTCGACCGCCGGGCAGCTTGTCGCCGCCAAGTGTGTAGGCCTTGCCACCGGTGGTGATGATCAGGATCTTGTCGGTCGTCTGCGCAGGGAAGGCAACCTTCAGCGCGTCGCCTTCCTTGAAGGTCAGGGTCGCGGTGTCGGAGATGTGCCCCTTCAGAGCGCGTATCCAGCCCTTTTCGGAGACGACGACGGTGATCGGCTCCTTCTCGATCATCGCCTGCTGGATAGCCTGCTCGTCGGCTTCCGGCGCGTCGGCGAACTGGGTGCGGCGACGACCGAGCTCGGTCGCCTTGGCGAACTTCTTCTTCACTTCGCCGATTTCCCAGGCGACGGTCTGCCACTGCTTTTCTTCCGATGCCAGCAGTGCCTCGATCTCGCCCTTCTCCTTGGTGAGTTCGTCGAACTCGGTGCGAATCTCGAACTCCTCGAGCTTGCGCAACGACCGCAGCCGCATGTTGAGGATCGCTTCGACCTGATTGTCGGTCAGGGACCAGCGCGCGATCATCACCGGCTTCGGCTCGTCCTCTTCGCGGATGATGCGAATGACCTCATCGATGTTGAGGTAGGCGATCAGCAAGCCGCCGAGGATTTCCAAGCGGCGGTCAATGGCCGCCAGGCGGAAGCGCGAGCGGCGCTGCAGCACTTCGCGGAGATGGTCGAGCCACTCCTTCAGGACCTCGTTCAACGCCATGACGCGCGGGATGCGGCCCATGGAGAGAACGTTCATGTTCAGCGGGAAGCGGCTTTCCAGTTCCGTCAGCTTGAACATCGATTCCATGAGGATCGTCGGATCGACCGTCCGGTTCTTCGGCACCAGCACGACGCGGACATCTTCGGCGGACTCGTCGCGAATGTCCTCGAGCAAGGGCAGCTTGCGCGCCAAGAGAAGTTCGGCGATCTTTTCGATCAGGCGGGACTTCTGTACCTGGAACGGGATTTCGGTGACGACGATCTGATAACCGCCGCGGCCAAGATCCTCGGTCTCCCACTTGGCGCGTGTACGAAAACCGCCACGGCCAGTCTTATAGGCCTCGATGATGCTTTCACGGCCATCGATGATGATGCCGCCGGTCGGGAAATCCGGACCGGGAATAAACTCGACCAGCTTCTCGACGGTAGCATCGGGATGCTTGATGAGATGGAGGGCCGCGTCGCAGAGTTCGTGGACATTGTGCGACGGAATGGACGTCGCCATGCCGACTGCAATGCCCGACGAGCCATTCGCCAGCAGGTTCGGAAAGGCGCCCGGCAGGACGACCGGTTCTTCGTCTTCCTCGTTGTAGGTCGGGCGGAAATCGACCGCGTCCTGATCGATACCCTCAAGCAAGAGGCCGGCCACATCCGTCATGCGCGCTTCGGTGTATCGATAGGCGGCAGCGCTGTCGCCGTCGATATTGCCGAAATTTCCCTGCCCGTCGACGACAGGGTAACGCTGTGAGAAATCCTGCGCGAGACGCACGAGCGCATCGTAGACAGACTGGTCGCCATGCGGATGGAACTTACCGATGACATCGCCGACGATACGAGCACATTTCTTGAACGCGGAATTGGGCCGAATGCCCATTTCGCTCATGGCGTGAATGATGCGGCGATGCACCGGCTTCAGGCCGTCGCGCACGTCAGGGAGCGCACGATGCATGATCGTCGATAGCGCATAGGCCAAGTAACGCTCTTCAAGCGCCGCCTTCAAATCGACCGGAAGGATACTGTCGTCGTCTCCGCCAGAGGGCGGCAAAATCTCTTGTCCCATATGTCCTGACTAGCCGAGATGGTTGTTTTGAGCAAGGAATCCGGGCATTCCGGCTGTGGATGAAGTCTTGGCGTACGAGAAAAGAATGACCCGAGACGCTTTGCCTGAATTTCGTCGTGTTTCGTTTTCCCTTCAACACAAATTTAGAAATCCGCAAATATAAACCACGACCGAACCACAATAGACCGACGGCGAATTCTCGCTCGCCGCACAACGCCGCCACCAGAGGACCCAAATGACTTTTTACCGGACGACACGGCTGATGCTTTCGAGCGTCGCCTTTCTTTCTCTCGCCGGCTCGGCTTTCGCGCTCGACGGCCAGGATCTGCTGAAGAAGATCAACGCAGCCTATAGCCAGCAGGGCGGTACGATCGTTGCCGACGGCGTCGATGTCAACGGAACCACCGTGACGCTGAAGAAGGCAAGCTTCAAACCAAACAGCGGCGAAGCGGTGTCCATCGGCGACATCACCATGACCGGCGTAGAAGCAGACGAGGATGGCAGCTACTATGTCGAGGAAGCATCCTTCCCGAACGTCAGCGCCACGAGTGAAGGCTCCACCTTCACGGCATCCGACCTGACCCTGAGCGGCATTTCGATCCCCGCGGATCCGAAGGGCGAAGGGCTCGACGCAATGCTCCTCTACGAAAATGCCCACAGCGGCCCCGTGAAGGTTGTCCAGAATGGAGAGGAATTGTTCTCTCTCGCCGAAAGCGACCTCAATCTGACGCTTCGCGAAGATGACTCCGGCTTCGATTTCGATGGTGCCTTCAAGGGCTTGAAGGCCGATATCAGCAAGGCAAGCGACGCACAGAGCAAGGAAGCAATCGAGAAGCTTGCCCTCCAGCATATCCAGGGCGACATCACGATGAAGGGCGCCTGGGACCTGACGCCCGGCACGATCGACGTTTCCGAGTTCGCCTTCGACTTCAACAACGTCGGCAAGCTGAACCTGGCCTTCAAGATCTCCGGCTATACGATGCCCTTCGTGAAGTCTCTGCAGGAAGCCGCCAAGCAGGCCGAAGCGAACCAGAACAAGGAAGAGGCGCAGCAGGCCCTCGGTCTCTCGATGCTCGGGCTAATGCAGCAGCTGTCGTTCGAGAGCGCCCGGATCCGCTTCGACGACGCTTCCATCACCAAGCGTGCGCTCGACTACGCCGGTGGCCAGCAGAACATTTCCGGCCAGCAGATGGCGGACTCGCTGAAGGCAATGACGCCGATCATGCTGGCACAGCTCAACATTCCGGAGCTGCAGAACGCCATATCGGCAGCCGTCAACACCTTCCTCGACAACCCGAAGAGCCTGACGCTTGCCGCCGCACCGGCGAAGCCCGTTCCGTTCCCGATGATCATGGGCGCTGCCATGGGCGCACCGAACACGCTGCCGCAGGTGCTTGGGGTCAAGGTTTCGGCGAACGACTGATGCGCCGAGCTCGAGTTTTTGAAACCCGGCGTGCAGTTGCCCGCCGGGTTTCTTTGTTTTTGCAAGGTGGTCGCTGCCGGTTAGGCGGCGTAGCGGCGTAGCTCGTTCATAGCGTGCCCGACCATCTCCAGCAGTTCTGCAGTCGTGGCACCGTCACGCGCCTGTACCGACATGCCCTGGACGATCGCACCGAGGAAGCGCGCAAGCGATCCGGCGTTCGCATCCTGCCTGATATCCCCTTCCTTCATGCCGCGCTCGATGCGAGCGGTGAACAGGCCAAGCGTCTGCAATCGCAACGACGAGACGTGGTGCGCAATGTCCCCGCTCTCGGAAGCACAGTTCAGAACTGCAGTGGAGATCATGCACCCCTTGGGATGTTCCGGGGCGGTGAATAGGGCAGCCGATGTCTCGAGGAAGCGCCTGAACGTCGACACCGTATCGATCTTTTCTTCAAACGGATTGCCGGGATTCGGCCGCGGCATGCGCCGGTACTGATTCAACGCCTCGCGATAGAGTTCCGCCTTCGAGCGGAACGCCGCATAGAGGCTTTGCGGGGTGATCCCCATCGAGGCGGTCAGATCGGCAATCGAGCTGCCGTCATAGCCGTGCTCCCAGAAGACGTCGCGCGCGGCCGAAAGAACCGTTTCGCGATCGAAGGCCGGCGGGCGGCCGCGCTTTCTTTGTCCGCTATCTTGTGTGCCGTCATTATTTTTCACAATGGTCACTCTAGAAATATTTCTCGATCCGGTTTATTCAGGAACGGTCATTGTGATTATAGGAGGTTCGATCCGATGAGTCTTCCCCTTGAACCCCAGGATGCACAGCAGACAGTCGGCTTCGCGAACGCGCTCGATGCGGTGATCGACCGCACCATCGCCGCAAAGCGCCTCGTCGGTGCGGTGGTCCTGATCGCCCAAGACGGTGATATCGTCTATAGCCGCACCGCCGGCCTGGCCGACCGCGAAAGGGGACAGGCCATGGCCGAGGACACGATCTTCCGGCTCGCCTCGATCACCAAGCCGATCGTCACGATCGCCGCCATGCGGCTTGTCGAGGAAGGCCGCATCGGCCTCGACGACCCAGTGACGAAATGGCTGCCGGATTTCCGCCCGCGTCTTGCCGACTGCACGGAATCGGTCATTGTCATCCAGCATCTGCTCACCCATACATCCGGCCTCAGCTATGGCTTCACCGAGGAAGACGGCCCCTATGCCCGGGCCGGCATTTCCGACGGCCTCGATCAGCCCGGCCTGCCGATTGCCGAAAACCTGAAGCGGCTTGCGAGCGCCCCTCTTCTCTTCGCGCCCGGTTCGAACTGGCAATATTCGCTCGCCATCGATGTCATCGGCGGCGTCATCGAGAAAGAGACCGGCAGTTCGCTCGGCGAGGCGGTGGCAAGACTGGTGACCGAGCCACTCGGCCTGGCTGACACCGCCTTTGCGGTGCGCGACCGGGATCGGCTGGCCGCCGCCTATATGAGTGCCTCGCCGCAGCCGGAGCGGATGGGCAAGGAAGCGTCCGTGCGGGCGCTGACCGGTTTCGTGCGTTTCGCGCCGGACCGCATCTTCGATCCGAACTCCTATCATTCCGGCGGCGCCGGCATGGCGGGAACGGCAGGCGAGGTGTTGGCGGTTCTGGAGACGATCCGCAAGGGTGGCGCGCCGCTTCTCTCGTCCGAGACGGTCAAGACCATGATGGCGGATCAGGCGAACGGCGTGCGCCAGCCTCTCGATCCGGGCGTCGGCTTCGGCTTCGGCTGGGCGGTGGTGACCGATCCGGTCGCCGCACAGGTGCCGTGGTCGAAGGGGACGATCCGCTGGGGCGGCGCCTACGGCCACAGCTGGTTTGTCGATCCCACAAAGAACCTGAGTGTCGTGGCGCTGACGAATACGGCACTGGAGGGGATGTGGGGGCAGTTTACGGTGGATCTGCGCGACGCGATCTACACAGCGCTCTGAAGCCAGAAACAAAAGAAGCCCGACGCGCGCCGGGCTTCTTTTCAATCATGTACTCTGCCTCAGTCCTTCTTGACCGGCGGGATCGGGCGGATCGCAAGTTCGCGCAGCTGCGTCGGCGTTGCCGGGGTCGGCGCGCCCATCAGAAGGTCCTGCGCC
This sequence comes from Rhizobium sp. 10N414, assembly GCF_056394785.1. Classification (NCBI taxonomy): domain Bacteria; kingdom Pseudomonadati; phylum Pseudomonadota; class Alphaproteobacteria; order Hyphomicrobiales; family Rhizobiaceae; genus Rhizobium; species Rhizobium sp. 10N414. The sequence goes on from NZ_JBFTIN010000005.1 coordinate 61,328, forward strand.
TGCTGGTTCATCGGGAACAGCGAGATCTCGCGCAGGTTCTTGGCGCCGACGAGCAGCATGACGATGCGATCGATGCCGAAAGCGGCACCACCGTGCGGAGGCGCACCGTACTGGAAGGCGCGGTAGAGGCCGCCGAAACGATCTTCCACGTCCTGCTGGCTGAGGCCGATCTTTTCGAAGGCGGCGACCATAGTTTCCGGCGACTGGTTACGGATCGAGCCCGAAGCGATTTCGAAGCCGTTGCAGACCGCGTCGTACTGATAGGCCTTGATGCCAAGCGGATCCTGGTTCATCAGCGCGTCGAGGCCGCCCTGCGGCATCGAGAACGGGTTGTGGGCGAAGTCGATCTTCTTTTCTTCCTCGTTGTATTCGAAGAACGGGAAGTCGACGATCCAGCACAGCTCGAAGCGGTCGCGGTCGATGAGGTTCAGCTCGTCGGCGGCGCGGGTACGGGCTTCGCCTGCAAACTTGTAGAACTTGGACGGCTCGCCGGCGACGAAGAAGCAGGCGTCGCCCGCATCAAGGCCAAGCTGCGTGCGGATCGCTTCGGTGCGTTCCTCGCCGATGTTCTTGGCGAGCGGGCCGGAGCCGCCGATCTTACCGTCTTCTTCCTTCCAGAAGATGTAGCCAAGGCCGGGCTGGCCCTGGCTCTGCGCCCAGGCGTTCATGCGGTCGCAGAATGCGCGCGAGCCGCCGGTCTTTGCCGGGATCGCCCAGATCTCGACCTTCGGGTTCGAGGCGATCATGCCTGCGAAGACCTTGAAGCCAGAGCCGGCGAAGTGATCGGTGACGGCTTCCATGACGATCGGGTTGCGCAGATCCGGCTTGTCGGAACCGTACTTGCGGATCGCTTCGTCGTAAGGAATACGCGGCCATTCCTTGGTGACTGGCTTGCCTTCGGCAAATTCCTCGAAGATCGAGGTCATCATCGGACCCATGGTGTTCCAGATGTCTTCCTGCTCGACGAAGCTCATTTCGAGGTCGAGCTGGTAGAACTCGCCCGGCAGGCGGTCGGCGCGCGGGTCTTCGTCACGGAAGCACGGCGCGATCTGGAAGTAGCGGTCGAAGCCGGCAACCATCAGCAGCTGCTTGTACTGCTGCGGCGCCTGCGGCAGGGCATAGAAGGTGCCGGGATGAATGCGTGATGGCACCAAGAAGTCGCGCGCACCTTCCGGCGAGGAGGCCGTCAGGATCGGCGTCGTGTATTCGGTGAAGCCGATATTGCCCATCTCGCGACGCATGGCAGAGATCACCTGCGTGCGCTTGACGATGTTCTTGTGCAGCGTTTCGCGGCGCAGGTCGAGGAAACGGTACTTCAGGCGCACGTCTTCGGGATAATCGGGCTCGCCGAAAACGGGCAGCGGCAGTTCCTTGGCGGCGGAGAGAACTTCGATCTCCTGCGCATAGAGTTCGATCTCACCGGTTGCCATGTTCTTGTTGACGGTGTCTTCGGTGCGCGCCTTCACGAGACCGTCGATGCGGATGACCCACTCGCCACGAACCAGTTCAGCCTGCCTGAAGGCCGGAGAGTCCGGATCGGCGACGACCTGTGTAATGCCGTAGTGGTCGCGAAGATCGATGAAGAGAACGCCGCCATGGTCGCGAACACGATGGACCCAGCCGGAAATCCGGACGTTCGCGCCGACATCCGACTTGCGGAGGGCTGCACATGTGTGGCTGCGATAGCGATGCATAATCTCAATTCCCGGTATTTGGCTTAAGACGGCAGCAAGGGGCTCTGATGGCTCTCCCGTACCGACAAGAAAATCGGGCGGAAAAGCGCATGGACGGTCTGATTTGTCAAGGGTTGGCGCACCGAGCCTGCGCTTTGCGAGCGGTTATAGCGTGGTGCAACCCCGTGCTGGTGAACAGCCGTGCGGCAGTTTAGCAGCCTCGCACCATATTGCTGAAACTCTCGGTCAACTTTAAAGAGGAGCGATATCGTTCGTGTGGAGCCTCGAAATGCCTCTTCTCACTCGCCGCAATCTGCTGAAAACGTCTGCAGTCGCAGGTGCCTACGGCGTAGGGATCGGGATCGCGGGCAAGTTCGGGCTGGCGGAGGCTGCACCCGCGCCGCAGGTGCTGAAGGCCGTGAGGACGACCGCTGGTATCACCGACGCAGGCATCACGAAGGACATCCTGACCTGGGGCGATGGCGGCATGCCGCCCATCTTGCGAATGACGAAGGGGAAGCCTTTTGCTGCCAGGCTCACGAATACGCTCGACGAGCCGACTACGATCCACTGGCACGGTCTGAGAATCGCCAACAAGATGGACGGGGTGCCCTTCCTGACACAGCCCTACGTCTATACCGGCGACAGCTTCGACTACGCCTTCACCCCGCCGGATGCCGGCACCTTCTGGTACCACCCGCATTGCAACACGCTGACGCAAATGGGTCACGGCATGACAGGCCTTCTCGTGGTGGAGGATCCTGACGACCCCAAATTCGACGCAGAGGTATTGCTCAACTTGCGCGACTGGCGCCTCGGCGGCGATGGCCAGTTCATTGCGGCTTTCCGCCCGCGCGACGCGGCAAAGAGCGGCACCTACGGCACTGTCAGGACAGCCAATTGGCGTCAGGAGCCCCAGTATGATGCGCCCGCCGGCGGCCTCGTTCGGCTGCGGATCGCCGCGACCGACGTCACCCGCATCTTTTCGTTGAGGATGCAAGGGGCCGAGGCGACGATCATCGCGATCGACGGCAATCCGGTGCCAAAACGTTTCTCGCTCGATCTGCTGCTGATCGGCCCCGGCCAGCGTCTCGATCTCGCCGTGCGGATGCCGGATAGCGAAGGCGCCATTGCCGCGCTTGAAGACATCCGCGGTACAACACCGAAGACGATCGCCAAGCTTCGAGCCGTCGGAACATCGCTGAAGCGCAATGTCGGCGATCTCGCCGCGCTCGGCGAGAACCCTGTGGCCAAAGCCGACCTGTCTTCCGCAGAGAAGATCCCGCTCGTCCTCAGCGCCACGGCAGAAAGCGGAGCGGCCGACAGCATCTGTGGCACGCTGGGCAACAACTTCTGGGCCATCAACAAAGTGCCGTGGCCGGGTGACGGGCCAGACCCGACTGCGCCCCTGGCAGAACTGAAACTTGGCAAGAGCTACATCCTGCAGCTCGAAAACGTGACGCCGCACACGCACCCCATCCACCTGCACGGCATGAGTTTTACGGTTCTGTCGTCATCGACGCGGGATGTCACGCCCCTTGTCAGCGACACTTATCTCGTCCAGCCTGACGAAAAGGTGCAGCTCGCCTTCGTGGCCGACAATCTCGGCGACTGGGTGCTGCATTGCCACATCATCGAACATCAAAAGACCGGTATGACCAGTTATGTTAGAGTTGTTTGATAGGTCTTTGCGGGTTCTAGTTGACATATCCGGCCGAAAGGAGAAGGAAGGTTCAACTATGTCTATCCTGCGAATGAATTGAGATGATCGAAACTACCGCCGATTTGGAGGCGGCCTGCAAAGAGCTGGCCAAGTCAGAATTCATTACCATCGACACCGAGTTTCTCCGAGAGACGACGTTCTGGCCGGAACTCTGCCTGATCCAGATGGCAAGCCCGACGACCGAGGTGCTGGTCGACCCGCTCGCCAAGGGTCTCGACCTCCGACCGTTCTTCGAGTTGATGGCCAATCCGGCCGTCCTAAAGGTCTTCCATGCCGCGCGCCAGGATATCGAAATCATCTACAACCGCGGCGGACTGATCCCGCATCCGATCTTCGATACGCAGGTTGCCGCGATGGTATGTGGCTTCGGCGACTCGGTCTCCTATGATCAGCTGGTCAGCCGCACCAAGGGCGTTCAGATCGACAAGTCTTCGCGCTTCACCGACTGGAGCCGCCGGCCGCTTTCTGAAAAGCAGCTGGACTATGCGCTTGCCGACGTGACGCATCTGCGCGACGTCTACCGCTATCTCAAAGCCGAGCTGGAACGCGAAGGCCGCTCCTCCTGGCTGCGGGAGGAGATGGATATCCTTGAGGCCCGCGAGACCTATGACATGCATCCTGATGATGCGTGGCAGCGCCTGAAAATGCGCCTGCGCAAGCCGCAGGAGCTTGCCATCCTGAAATATGTCGCCGCCTGGCGCGAGCGCGAGGCCCGCTCCCGCAACGTGCCGCGCTCACGCGTATTGAAGGATGACGCGATTTACGAGATCGCCCAGCAGCAGCCGAAGGACGCCGAAGGGCTCGGTCGCTTGCGAACGATCCCCAAGGGTTGGGAGCGATCGGCTGCCGGCGTAGCTGTCATCGACGCCGTCAATGCGGCCCTTGCCTTGCCAAAGGCCGACATGCCGCACGCCCCGCGGCAGACGCAGCAGCCGGAAGGTGCTGCCGCTGCCGCCGAACTTCTGAAGGTCCTTTTGAAGCTGATCTCGGAAAAACATGGCGTCGCGCCGAAGGTCATTGCCAACAGCGAGGATCTCGACAGGATCGCAGCGGAAGGCGAAATGGCAGAAGTCGCGGCGCTGCACGGCTGGCGCCGGGAGCTTTTCGGCGAGCCGGCGCTGCAGCTTATCCAGGGCCAGGTCGCTCTTCGCTTCGTCGGCAAGAAAGTGGAGACGGTGGCGCTCTAAGCGCCATCAAGCGGACTTTTTTCGCGCATAGTCATCGCCAGATCGATTTGATCCAAGAACGCCGGCTTGGCGCGCCTTTCGGAAGCGCAGTAGTGTTCCTATATGGCTTGAGCACCGCCGGCGAAGCGACCGCGAAAAGGACGACATGAGGGAAATATCTCCAGTTCAGAACTGGTTGTTGATCGCGCTTGTTATCGCTGCGAGCGGCGTTCTCTACGACATGCGCTTCTATGGCGGCCATCCCTTCGTGGGCGCAACCTTTGCGCTGTTCATCGGCATGCCGATCATGGCCTTTGAGCGCAAGGTGATCCTGCGTGGTCTTTACCGGCGCATGCAGGCGTTGCCGACGGTAACGTTCTTCCTCGCCAAGATCTTCGCCTACGAAATCCTGATGAGCATCGGGTTCGCGATCGCCGGCCTATCCATGTGGTGGCTCGGCGTCTTTAGTCCGGCATCTTGGGTCAATGCCGTTGTCCTGCCTTTCGATGCCTTCCTCTATGCACTTGCGGTGTGTGCGCTTATCATCTTCGTGCTGCGCATCCGCGAATTGCTGGGCCGAGACATCTTCACGAGCATGCTTTTCAGCCGCTACAGGAAGCCAATCAGTGAGGAGCGGGTTTTCCTGTTCATCGACCTGGTGGATTCGACGTCCTTCGCCGAGAAGCATGGCGATCTCCGCGCGCAACAGATGCTGAGCTCGCTGTTTGCCACCTTTGCGGAGCCGGTGAGAAAGTACAGGGGCACCATCGACGACTACGTGGGCGACGCCGCCATCATCAGCTGGCCATTGGAGCGCGGGATCAAGTTCGCGCGATGCGTGAACTGCATCTTCGACATCATCGGATCGATAGAGGCGGATGCCGAGAACTGGCTGAAGACATACGGCCAAGTCCCTCGCCTGCGCGCCGCTCTCCACGGCGGTACGGTGATCACCGCCGAAATCGGGGTCGACCACCATAAGATCACCTATTTCGGCGACACCGTAAACACCGCCTCCCGACTTGAATCGCTCTCCAAGACGCTGAACCGATCAGTCCTGATCTCGAGCGACCTTGCCCAGCGGATCAAGATGCCGGAGACCGTCTCGGTCGAGGACCTTGGAAGCCACGCCGTCAAGGGCCGGGGCCAGAGCCTCGGTGTCATCGCGCTCGCCAAAGCGGACAACCACAAGACGTCACCAAAGCTTCATGCAAGCGTCAACGCACCGACATGAAAGCCTTGCTATTCGAGACCCGCATTCCAATCCCTGGGGGTTTCGATGAAAAATACTCTTCTTGCTTCTGTTTCATTTCTTTTTTTGATCGCCGGTTCAGCCGCCGCTGACCAGCAGGAATTTCCGGCAAAGCTTGCAAGCCAGGCCATCCTACCCGCCAACACGCTCGTGGCGGCTCCCGCCGATGCGCCAGAGTTCCTCAAGCATTCCGGCAAATTCACCACTGCTGACCGCAAGCGCACCGAAGCGCTCAACAGCGTTCCCGGCAAGGACGGCGCACGCGTCACCGATCTGAAACTGCCCTTCGATGGGCAGCCGATCCAGGGCTTCTCCGGCATCAAGAGCATGCCGGACGGCACGTTCTGGACGCTCTCGGATAACGGCTTCGGCGCCAAGGCCAACTCCAGCGACGCGATGCTCTCCCTGCATCAGGTCAAGTTCGACTGGCAGGCCGGCAAGGTCGATGTCGTCAAGAACCTCTTCCTCTCCGATCCGGACAAGAAGGCACCCTTCCCGATCGTGCTCGAAGGCGCCGAAAACCGCTATCTTACGGGTGCGGACTTCGACATTGAATCCGTGCAGCCCGTCGCAGACGGCTTCTGGATCGGCGAAGAATTCGGACCGTACCTTCTCAAGTTCGACACCGAAGGCCGCCTGACCGACGTTACTGCGACCACGGTCGATGGTAAGCCGGTCATGTCGCCCGACAATCCGGTGCTTTCCATCCAGGCAAACCCGACCGCGAAGACGCCGATCTTCAACCTGAAGCGCTCGGGCGGCTTTGAAGGTCTTGCTATGTCCAAGGACGGCAGCAAGCTCTATGGCCTGCTGGAAGGCGCGCTTTATCAGGACGACGGCAAGATGGAATCGGTTGACGGCCACACCGCCATCCGCGTCATCGAATTTGACACTGCTTCCAAAAGCTGGACCGGTCGTACGTGGTTCTACCCCTTCGAAGACAAGGGCGTTTCGATCGGCGACTTCAACATGCTCGATGGCTCGACCGCACTCGTGATCGAGCGCGACAACGGCGCCGGCACCAAGGACAAAGCCTGCGCCGATTCCAAGCAGCCGAAGCCGGATTGCTTTGAAGCCCCAGCCGAACTCAAGCGCATCTACAAGATCGAATTCAACGACGCCAACGTCGGCAAGGCTGTTCGCAAGATCGGCTACATCGACCTCCTGAACATCAAGGACCCCGACAACAAGAAGAAAGCTGGCAGCAAGGATGGCGTCTACGACATGCCGTTCGTGACGATTGAGAACGTCGATCGCGTCGATGCCACGCACATAATCGTCGGCAACGACAACAACCTGCCCTTCTCGGCCGGCCGCGCCGTCGATAAGGCCGACAACAACGAGTTCAGCCTGCTTGAAGTCGGCGAACTTCTGAACGCGAAGTAAGTCTCGGGCTTCGCCAAGAAGCCCCGCTCGGAAGAGCGGGGCTTCTTTGACTGGAATGCTCGATCTACGGACGTTCGAAAGTTCGGCTCAGCGCTCGGTCGCGCCCTTTCCGGCAATAATGTGATCGCGAAACTTCACAATGCGTGACGTGCGCGTAACGGACGTCTTCGCCCCGTTGAGATTGATCACGTAACTCTTCTGTCGCCCGGGCGTCAATTCGTGAAAGGCTTCTGCAAGTTCAGGGTCGGAGTCCAATGCCTCGACCAACTCGTCAGGCAATTCGAGTTCGCTTTCTTCCTTTGGCGGTTTAATGCCTGCCTCTGCATATCCCATCGCCTCCTTAAGGTAGGACAGGATGACAGGTTCCATCTTTGCCACTAGGGCGTTGTCCACAAAGCGGATCATGTCGGGATGCCGGGTATTCGGCCCCTGCTTCTCGAGAACGCCTTCGGAATCCTTCATGAGCGCTGCGTTGAAGAACGTGGCGCGAAAGTCGCTGCGAAAGGCACCGAGAATCACGATATTGCGGCCTTCGTGCATGTAGCAGGGATGCGCCCATTTCACCGTCTCGACGAGCCCGGCCTCGAGGCAAATTCGGCGAAGGTCGTTCAGGCCGTCGATCCATTGCCGCGTCGAACAGTCCGGAGTCGCAAAGCGCTCGCAGCGTCCGCATCCCTTCGTGAAGAAGTCCTCGATATCTGTGATCATGTCTCTGCCCGCATTTCGTTTGTGTCATTGGCCAGTTGAAGCATGTCAAACAGATACGTCAACCTCGCCGATAGCCGCCGGACTGCGCTACGCTGCATGCATCGGCAATATTGGCGGGCCAGGCATCGGGGCATGCGGTCTCCCGCTATCCGCAGCGCCAGCCTTCGGATCACCGGACGTCGATGGGCCATCCGTTGGTCGGCTTTCGCGGAACGTCAGTTCCGCGCCGAGTGCTATTCGAAGCGGAAAGCCAGACGCTTGTCCGCCAGCTTGGCAAGCTGCTGCAGCCGGCCATCGAGACGCTCACCTGCAAAGTCGTGATATTCCGCCGGCACTACGAACTCCAGGTCGAGATCGGGTTTGGACGATTTCTGGAAGGTGAGATTGCGCACGACGCCGGGCATCGATGCCGAAAAGAGATAGACGACACGCAGCAGGCCGCCGAGGAGCTTGGCGCGCTCGATAAATCGCGGCGTTGCGATCGTACCAAGAGGCCCCGTGGCGCCATCGTCATAAGGCCCTTCGAACCTGTAGTAGTTCGTCAGCGCAATGAAGGCGCGGCCAGGATGGCTGATGCCGACAAAGGATGAGTGAGCGATAATGTTCAGCGCCTGCAGGCCGCGGTAATCGGGATGCGCGCGCCAGCTGATGTCGGCAAGCAGACACGCAGCCTGGCGATAGCGCGCCTCCTCTTCCGTCTCCGTGATGCCGAAATAGGGCATCATGCGGCCTGTCCAGTCCGCCAGCTCCCTGGCGTGTTCCGGCGAACGGGCGCGCAGAATGGCGAGTTCGCCAGCGGCCGCCAGCAGTGGATCGCTGCGGCGCTCGCTCTCGGAGAGCAATGAATAGAGGTAGCCTTCACGCACGCCCTGCCCCGAGAACGAGATGACAGAGGGTTTCATCGCGCTCAGGACTTCCTTCATGGCAACCGCGCCGAAGGGAAGCAGCGCACGGCGATGCTTCGAAACGGCCATCCACGCAGGATCCTTCGAGTCCTTGGCAATCTCCACCTGATCGAGGAATTGCATCATCGCATCGAACGGAACCTCATAACCCTGCATCATGTGCAGCGGATATTCCGTCATTTCCATGTGCAGCTTCGCGATGTTTCGCCAGGTACCGCCAACGGCATAGAAAGTGCGCCCAGCCCCCTTCGCCAGCAGCTTCGAACTTGTTTTCACATGCTTGCGAGCAAACGTCCTGGCCTTCTCCATCGAGCCGCCGGCATATTCGGACAGACGAAGCCCACCGAGCGGCAAGGTAACCCCCTTGCCGACTTCCTTGCCCTTGATGTCAATCAATTCCAACGAACCGCCGCCGAGGTCACCGGCAATACCGTCTGGCGCATAGAAGCCGCTGACAATGCCGAGGGCGGAGAATTTCGCCTCTTCCTCGCCGGAGAGAACGCGGACCTTGCGCTGAAGAATGGTCTCGGCCTGATGGATGAAGTCGGGGCCGTTCGATGCTTCGCGGGCAGCCGCGGTCGCGAGAACGTACATGGTGGCAGCGCGCGCCTGATCGGACAAAGCCTTGAACCGGTGCAAAGCCGCCAGAGCGCGCTCGACGCTTGCCTCGTCCATCTTTCCGGTCAGCGCGATGCCCCGTCCGAGGCCGCACAACACCTTTTCGTTGAAAAGGATCGTCGGCGATCGGGACATGCCTTCATAGATGACCACACGGATCGAGTTCGACCCGATGTCGACGACGGAGACCGGGGCAATACCGGGAAGGCGCCCCTGGGCTTCTGATTCAACCATGCAGGTCCAATATTACTTGTTGTTTCGGCCAGAAAGCAGACCGGCGATCAGCTTGGGTGCACTGGATTTCAAGGCTTCGCCACGGCCGGACAGGCTGGGGTTGGTCATGAAATACTGCTGCGCATTGAACGGCTCTTCGCCCTTGCGCACTTCCATGCGCCTTGACGTTCCGTCGGGCAATATCTCGTAGCTTTGCTGGTTGTCAATGATATTGCCGAGCATAATCTGTGACAGGACCTGCTCGTGAACCGTCGGATTCTTCAAGGGTACCAGCGTTTCGACCCGGCGATCGAGGTTACGCGGCATCATGTCGGCCGAGCCGATATAGACCAGCGCCTTGTCCGACGGCAGCCCGTGACCATTGCCGAAGCAGAAGATGCGGCTATGCTCCAGGAAACGGCCTACGATCGATTTCACGCGGATATTTTCAGAGAGACCGGCAACTTGTGGACGCAGGCAGCAGATGCCGCGGATCACGAGATCGATCTCAACGCCGGCGCGGCTTGCCGTGTAGAGCGCGTCGATGATCTCCGGGTCGACAAGCGAATTCATCTTCATCCAGATCGCCGCCGGCGCACCACCCTTGGCGTGTTTGATCTCCTCGTCGATGTGACGAAGGATTCGGGTGCGTAGCGTGTAAGGCGAGACCGCAAGCTTCATGCTTTCTTCCGGTTCGCCATAGCCGGTAATGAAGTTGAAGATGTTCGCCATGTCGTGGGCGACCACCGGATTGCACGTGAAGAACGACAGGTCGGTATAGATCTTCGCGGTGACCGGATGATAGTTACCGGTGCCGAGATGGCAGTAGCTGCGCAGCTTGCCCTCTTCCCGCCGGACGATCAGCGACATCTTGGCGTGGGTCTTGAGCTCGATGAAACCGAAAACGACCTGTACGCCGGCGCGCTCCAGATCGCGGGCCCAGCGAATATTTGCCTCTTCGTCGAACCGTGCCTTCAGCTCCACCAGAGCGGTGACAGACTTCCCGGATTCGGCCGCGTCGATCAGCGCACGCACAATCGGGCTGTCGTTCGACGTGCGGTAGAGCGTCTGCTTTATCGCCAGGACGTCAGGATCGCGCGCAGCCTGGAGCAGGAACTGGACCACCACGTCGAAAGACTCGTAGGGATGGTGAACCACCATGTCCTTTTCACGGATGGCAGCGAAGCAGTCGCCGGCGTGCTCGCGGACGCGTTCGGGAAATCGCGCATTGTAGGGGGGAAATCGAAGGTCGTCGCGCGGTGCCTTGGTGATCTCGGAGAGAGTGTTCAACGCAAGGAGGCCCGGCAAAACCGCGACGCGATTGTCGGGAACGTTCAGCGCCTGCACGACGAACTGGCGCAACGACGCCGGCATTTCGGAATCGGTCTCGATGCGGATCACCGATCCACGGCGGCGGCGCTTCAGCGCGGTTTCGAAGAAGCGCACGAGGTCTTCGGCCTCTTCCTCGACTTCGATATCGCTGTCGCGGATGATCCGGAACGTACCCGAGCCCTGCACTTCGTAGCCAGGATAGAGCCGGTGAATGAAGACGTTCGTCACGTCCTCAAGCGTGACGTAGCGGATCGTATTGCGATCATCCGGCAGGCGAACGAAGCGGTCGAGAGCCGGAGGCAGGCGCAGCAGCGCTGTCATCGGTTCGCGGCCGCTCTTGCTGACAAGCTGCAGGCCGATCGAGAAGCCGAGGTTCGGGATGAAGGGGAACGGATGCGCCGGGTCGATGGACAGCGGCGTCAACACCGGGAAGATCGCCTGCTCGAATTCTGTCGCGAGCCACGCGCGATCGGATTCGCTGAGAGCTCCCGGACGCACGATCAGGATGTCTTCCTTGGCGAGGTACTGCTGGAGCACGGCAAGCGATGCCTGCTGCTCCATCTGCAGATTGTCGATCTCCTGGAGGATAGCATCGAGCTGTTCGGCCGGCGTCTTGCCGTCCGGCGAGCGCATCATAATATTCTGACGTACCTGCCCTTCCAGACCGGCAACGCGCACCATGAAGAATTCGTCGAGGTTTGCGGCCGAGATCGACAGGAAGCGGACCCGCTCGAGCAGGGGATGCTCAGTGTTCAGCGTTTCCTCGAGAACACGGCGATTGAACTGCAACCATGAGAACTCGCGGTTGATGAAGCGCTCGGGGCTAGCCAGCAGTTCTTCTAGCGAAGGCGCAGTCTCATCGGTTTCCGGAGTGGGTTCGTGATGCTCCGTGACTGCGCTGTCCATGGTCTGATTGTCCCGTTTCATTCGGCCAAGCGAATTATATCAGTTTCACGACGGAACTGTGACAGTCAATCCGACGGTTCCGAATTACCCAATTCATTCAACACTTCAGCGGCCAGAGCTCGGGTAATCTTTGTGCCGCGAGAGAGGGCGAGCCGGTCCAGCCTGTCGACGATCGTCTGAGCCGTATTCAGCGATCGTTCCATCCTGACAACGATATAGAGGACCAGTTTGTCATCAATATAAAGCTGGCGGTCTGCAAACAACTTTACCATGACCTGCGACAGCAGTTCCTCGTCCGGCTCGCCAATCTCGACGACGGTCGCGGCCTTGAGGCGCGAGCGCAAATCCGGCAGCTCCACCGGCCACGACATGGGCCAGAGGCGGCTTGTCATCAGAAGGCTGTGGCCGTTCTCCCGCACGCTGTTGATGACATGGAAGAGTTCGTTGTCATCGAACCCTACCCGATCGACATCCTCGAAAAGCACGGGACCGTTCGCCGCATCAATAGCCGCGTTGGCGCCGGCCTTCGGATGGATCTCTACGGCGCCGCTATGGTCCTTCCAGATATTCGCGAGATGCGATTTTCCCGAGCCCACCGGACCGGCGAGGATCACCACGGGAGAAGGCCAATTCGGCCAGGCATCAACGATGGAGACTGCAGCGGCAAGCCGTTCCGAGATCAAGAGATCATCGCGCCCGGTCGCAGCATCGTGCGAAAAAGCCAAGGGAAGCTGCTCGACGGCGGTGCGCCTTGGACCAGCGTTTTTCACATCAGTCATTGGGATCAGCTTTTGTCTTGCCGACCTGGCCCTCTTTCGAGTGGCCGGCATAAAGATCGCTCTGAAGGTAGCGCGAAAGGGCAAAGCGGACAAGCACGCCAACGGCCGCTGCCGCCGGGACGGCAACCAGCAGACCGACAAAGCCGAACAACGCACCAAAGGCAAACAGGGCGAACATCAGCCACACCGGATGCAGCCCGACACTGTGGCCTACCAGCTTCGGCTGCAGGATGTTGCCTTCCATGAATTGGCCACTGAAGAAGACCGCGAGCACCGCGCCGACCCAGATGTAGTCCGGCCAGAACTGAACGATGGCAACGCCGACGGCAAGAACAAGCCCCACCAAGGACCCCACATAGGGAATGAAGCTGATCATGCCCGCAAACAGGCCGATCAACAGGCCGAAGTTCAAACCGACCAACGACAGGCCAACCGCATACCAGACGCCCAGGATCAGGCAGAGCGAGCCCTGCCCGCGGATGAACCCGGCGATCGCCTGATCGATTTCACGCATGATCTGGTGGACGTTCGCCACGTAGTCGCGGGGAATGTACTGATCGACCTTGGCGATCATGCGGTCCCAATCAAGCAGCATGTAGAAGGCCACGACGGGCGTAACGATCATCAGCGAGATCACGTTGACGACGGCAAGGCCGGAACTCCAGACCTGGCCGAAGAGACCGGTGAGCAATCCAAATCCCTGCGACAGGATTTCGGAGAAGTTGTTCTTGATCGTCCCGAGCTGGTTCCTCACCCAATCCGGCATGAGGGAGTTCTGCGAGTTCGTGATAAATGTCTGCAACTGCTCGATGTAGCCCGGCAGGCGACCGGCAAAGTCGCTGAACTGGCTCGCCAAGACCGGTATCAAAATCATCAGGGCCAGCACGATCATGATGATGAAGGCGATCAGTATGACGATCGTCGACATGAGGCGGCTCAGCCCAAGGCGTTCCAACCGGTCCGCGACCGGATCGAGGAAATAGGCCAGTGCCATCCCGGCCAGGAACGGCAACAAGATCGAGCTGAAGATGAAAAGGAAGCCGATGAAGAAGGCAAGAACGATCAGCCAGAAGATCACCTGGCGCTTCAGACCTGCCCCGCTAACCTGCTGTGGCATCACATTCCCCGCTGATCGACTGTCTCGATCTTTCGCACCATACAGATGCAACCTTTCGAGCACATAGGATGTGGCCGAGAGAATGGTCAACCCCGGCGCTAAAAATCCAGAGGGCCTGCGTCAAAAGAGCGGGAAATTGGGGCTTTTTCCATGCAATCCCTTGCATGTAGGCCCGTGTCATGCAATGGCGACCCAAATATTGAGGCGGTGACATTTCCCGCCCCCGCGCAGCCATCGGAGAGCAGTATGAGCCAGTCTGGAAAAAACGGCCTGACCTATAGCGACGCAGGCGTCGACATCGATGCCGGAAACCTTCTGGTGGAGAAGATCAAGCCGGCTGTGCGCTCGACGCGCCGTCCGGGCGCGGACGGCGAGATCGGCGGCTTCGGCGGTTTGTTCGACCTCAAGGCTGCCGGCTTCACGGATCCGGTTCTCGTTGCCGCCAATGACGGCGTCGGCACCAAGCTGAAGATCGCCATCGACGCCGATTATCATGATACCGTCGGCATCGATCTTGTCGCCATGTGCGTCAACGATCTTGTGGTCCAGGGCGCAGAGCCGCTGTTCTTCCTCGACTACTTTGCGACAGGCAAGCTCGATCCCGACCAGGGTGCGGCGATCGTCGAGGGCATTGCTGCCGGCTGCCGCGACGCGGGTTGCGCGTTGATCGGCGGCGAGACTGCCGAAATGCCGGGCATGTACTCCTCCGGCGACTACGACCTTGCAGGCTTTGCCGTCGGCGCTGCCGAGCGTGGCCAGCTGCTGCCGTCAGGCGACATCGCCGAAGGCGATGTGATCCTCGGCCTTGCCTCCTCAGGCGTTCACTCCAACGGCTTTTCGCTGGTGCGCAAGATCGTCGGGATTTCGGGCCTCGCCTGGGATGCCCCGGCTCCGTTCGCGGAAGACAAGAGCCTCGGCGAAGCGCTGCTGACGCCGACCCGCATCTATGTAAAGCCGCTGCTGAAGGCGATCCGCGAAACCAAGGCCATCAAGGCACTGGCGCACATCACCGGCGGCGGCTTCCCGGAGAATATTCCGCGCGTCCTGCCGAAGCACCTTGCAGCCGAGATCGACCTTACGTCCGTGAAAGTTCCGGCCGTCTTCTCCTGGCTGTCGAAGACCGGCGGCGTTGAAGCCAATGAAATGCTGCGCACCTTCAACTGCGGCGTCGGCATGATCGCAGTCGTTTCGGCTGAGAACGTCGCAACCGTCACTGCCGCTCTTGAAGCTGAAGGCGAGACGGTCGTAACGCTCGGCCGGATGATTGCCCGCGCCGAGGGCGCGGCCGGCACGCTCTACAAGGGTACGCTCGCCATATGACGACGTCACGCAAACGCGCCGTCGTCTTCATCTCCGGCGGCGGTTCCAACATGATGGCGCTGGTCACCGCTGCCAAGGCTGCCGACTATCCGGCGGAAATCGTCGGGGTGATCTCCGACAGGGCCGATGCCGGAGGGCTTGCCAAGGCGGCAGCCGAGGGCATTCCGAGCTTTGCCTTCGTTCGCAAGGATTATGCCAGCAAGGAAGCGCACGAAGGAGCGATCTTTGCCGCGCTCGATGAGCTATCGCCTGACATCCTCTGCCTTGCGGGATATATGCGGCTTCTGAGCGGCACCTTCATCCAGCGCTACGAGGGCCGGATGATAAATATCCACCCTTCCCTGCTGCCGCTGTTCACGGGTCTGCATACCCACCAGCGAGCGATCGACGCCGGCATGCGGATCGCCGGCTGCACCGTGCACTTCGTGACCGAAGGCATGGACGAGGGCCCGGTTATCGGCCAGGCCGCCGTTCCGATCCTCTCCAACGACAGTGCAGAAAGCTTGGCCGCCCGTGTGCTCACCGTGGAGCATCAACTCTACCCGCAAGCGCTGCGGCTCCTTGCCCACGGCAAGGTGAAGATGGAGGGCGGCAAGGCCGTCAGCACCGGCGCTGCGGCAGCGCCGGCGGAACGTAGCAGCGTTATCTCGCTGATCGGCGAAGGGGCCTAAAGCACGGCGCGATCTTTTGGTTTCGCTTGCCCTACCTTAGTTTTTTGCTTTCACGCATGTGTTTGTCCTGAAAGCGGTTCCCACTTTCGGAGACATGCTCTTGGCCTCAGGCGGCAAGCGCCCGAGGCTGGTGCAGGGTGCCGTCGCTGTAAACGAAACGGCCTTTGCGGAACGTCGCGCGGATGCGGTGCACGTCGCCGGCTTCAACAACCACGAGATCCGCCTGCTGCCCAACGGCGATCTCGCCGCGATCCAGAAGACCTGCGGAACGCGCCGCATTACGGGTCGCCATGGCAACGGCGTAAGGCAGGCTCGTGCGGTCGGCAATCTTGAAGATGCCGGGCACGAAGGCCGCGGGATGATAATCGGCAGCGATGACGGTCAGCAGGCCAGCGGCTGCTGCATCGATCGCACTGAGATTGCCGGACATGGACTGGCCGCGCAGGGCGTTCGGAGCCCCCATCAGCGTCCAGAGACCGCGATGCCGCGCTTCTTCCGCCGCCGGAAGCGTCACCGGAAATTCGCTGATCGTGACACCGAGATCGTGCATTTGCGCGACTTTCTCGGCGCTATCGTCATCGTGGGAGGCGAGCGACAGCTTGTGTTTCAGGGCGAGATCGACGACCTGTTTCAGCTTGATCTCGATCTCCGGATTGTTGCGCATCTCGATGCGCTTGGCGACCATCTCGGCGGCCATCTCCTCGGAAATGGCCCGGCGCTCGGCAATGCTCAGGATGTAGCTCTGGATGTTGTTATACTGCCCCTGCCCCGGTGTATGGTCGGTCAGCGAGACCATGTCGACGTGGCCGGCTTCAAGCAGCTTCTCGAGCGCCGGCGCGGCACCGAGGTTGGTGATCTCATAGCGCGCATGGACGCGGTGATCGATAAGCAAATCATCCTGGAGTCGGTTGATACCCTCGATGACGGCCGAGGTGGTCTCAAGCGAGCGGACATGGCCGTAGACGCTTTCCGTTGCGAAGGAGACGGCGGCAAACGCCGTCGTGACGCCTGCAGCGGCCAGCTTCTTATCCAGTTCATGGATGCTGAAATCGATCGGCATCGGCGCATTCGGGCGCGGCGCGATCTCGCGCTCCACCATGTCGCCGTGAAGGTCCACGAAGCCCGGCATCAGCAAGCGCCCACCACCATCGATTGCGGTGTTGGCGACCGGTTCCGGCCTGATTTCAGCGATTACGCCGTCCTCGACGCGCACCGAGCCGCGGCTCACGATCTCATCTGGAAGGACGAGAGTAAAATTGCTGAGCCACATCGGTTTTTCTCCAAGCGCGTATTTATGACAAGGCGGAGCGCGTAGCGCTGATTCATGACATCGGTGTGAACGACGAACCGCGCATGATTGAACCTGCGGCTATCGCAGCGACCCGCGGTTCAATGTGGCCCATTGCAGCAACGCAATCGTCTTCAGATCAACAATTTCCCCACGCTCGATCATCGCCATCGCCTTGTCGAGCTGCACTTCCAGAACTTCGATATCTTCGTGCTCGTGAGCAAGGCCGCCGCCATCCGATACCCGATCGGTGGTGTCGAACGTCGCGGCGAAGAAATGCAGCAGTTCCATGCTCGAGCCCGGCGAACTGTAGGCCTTGAAAAGGAAGCGCACATCGCGGACGCGAAAGCCGGTTTCTTCTTCAGCTTCGCGGCGGATCGCCACTTCCGGGGCATCACCATCCAACAGCCCTGCCGGGGCTTCGATGACCCAGGCCGGCTCACCATGCAGGAAGACCGGCAGCCGGAACTGCCGCACGAGGACAACGGTGTCTCGCTTCGGATCGTATAGCAGGATCGTCGCCGCCGGCGTGCGATGGTAGACCTCGCGCTGCAACCGATGCGTCTCGCCGTCGGAATCCGTATAGTCGATCTGGAAGTCGCTCAGGCGCGTCCAGCCGTTCGAGAGCGTCTTTTCATTAACGATCTCGGCTTTTGCCTTGTCAAATTTCGTCATGCAACATCCCTGCGGAGCCAGACCTTGTTGTCGTGGACCGCCGCGCCGCCATAGGGCGCGACCGGATCGGCGCCGGTCAGCACGTTGATCCCTTCACCGTCGATATGCGCCTTGTTCGGCCAGAGGCCTTCGGCAATCAACACGCCCGGCTTGACCTCCTCGGTGACGCGCACATGGATCCGAAGGTCGCCACGGTTGTTTCCGATCCGCACGAGGTCGCCATGCTCGATGCCGCCTGCCGTCGCATCGGCGGGGTTCATCATCAGTTCCGGCCGCCCTTCCTTCTGGCGCGAGGTCTTCGTCTCGGAGAAGCTGGAATTCAGGAAGTTGCGCGCCGGCGACGTTGCCAAGCGGAACGGATGCTCGCTATCGGCAAGCTCGATAACATCGACCTGATCCGGAAACGCCGGCAGCTGCTTGTATGGTCCGAGAGCACCGACAGCGGCCGGCGGCTTGTTCGGCGCAGGGCCGTCGACCCAGTCCGGGCGGAAATGGAACTTGCCGTCAGGATGCGCGAAGCCCTTGAGGAAATGCGCATCCTCGAAATCCGGCTGACGGTCGAACCATTTGTGTTCGAGGAAATGGTCGTATCCCGGCAGGTTGCTGGCTTCGAGAAGCCGATCGATCATTTCGCGGGCCGTGAAACCGAAACCGGGGCGATCGGCGACACCGAGACGCTTTGCCAGTTCTTCGATCACGAACAGGTTCGTCCGGACGGTCTCCGGCGGCTCAACCAGCTTAGGGCCGAGCAAAATGTGGTTCTGGCCCCCGGCGCGATAGATATCGTCATGCTCGACGAACATCGTTGCTGGAATGACGATGTCGGCCATCTCGGCCGTCTCCGTCATGAACTGCTCGTGCACCGCGACGAAGAGGTCCTCGCGAGCGAAGCCGCGTTTCACCAGCCGTTGTTCGGGGGCGATGTTCACCGGATTGGTGTTCTGGATCAGCATTGCCGTCACCGGGCCGCGATGGCGGAGCGCCACGGCATCGCCAGTCAACGCGCGGCCGATCTGCGACTGGTCGATCATGCGGATATCCGCATCCTTCATCGCCTTGCCGGTCAGTTCCGCATTGTTCATGCGGAAGATATCGCTGTTGGAATGGAAGGCACCGCCGCCTTCGTATTGCCAGGAGCCGAGCACCGTCGCGATCGAGGCCGCCGCATGCATGGCAACCGCGCCATTGCGCTGGCGGGTAAAGCCGTAGCCGAGGCGGAAATAGGTCTTCTTCGTTATGCCGACGAGGCGCGCGAAGGCTTCGATCTCATCAACGGAAAGGCCGGTGATGGCGGCGGCCCACTCGGGCGTCTTCGTCCTCAGATGCGCTTCAAGGCCGGCAGGATCGTCGGCATACTTTGCCATGTACTCGCGATCGGCATAGCCGTCGCGGAAGGCGATGTGCATGACGGCGCATGCCAGCGCGGCATCCGTACCCGGCTTGACGATCAGCGCCATGTCGGCCTGCTTCATCGTCGGATTGTCGTAGATGTCGACCACGACGATCTTGGCGCCGCGCTCCTTGCGGGACTTGATCGCGTGGGTCATCACGTTGACCTGGGTGGACACCGCATTCGTGCCCCAGATCACGACGCAATCGGTGCCGCCCATCTCACGCGGGTCGGGTCCGCGCAGCGTTCCCGTCGCCATGGTGAAACCGGTCCAGGCCGGGTTGGTGCAGATCGACGAGAAGAAGCCGGAATAGCGCTTGGCGTGGCGCAGGCGCTCGATCGAGTCGCGCTGAACCCAGCCCATCGTTCCGGCGTAGAAATAGGGCCAGATCGCTTCGCTGCCGTCCCTGGCTTCCGCCTTGACGAAGGCTTCGGCGATTTCATCCAGCGCATCGTCCCAGGAAATCTGCTGCCACTGCCCTGCCCCCTTGGCGCCTGTTCGGCGCAGCGGGTGCATCAGCCGGTCCGGATGATAGAGGCGCTCGGCGTAGCGCGCGACCTTCGCGCAGATCACTCCCGAGGTGTAGCTGTGATTGTTTGCTCCGCGCACACGGCCCATGCGGCCATCGTCGCCGATCTCCACCTCCAGCGCGCAAGTGGAGGGACAGTCGTGCGGACAGGCGGTGTGACCGAGCCTAACATTCGACTTGGCGGATTTGGCGTGAATGGGGGTCGCAATGTTCATGGCTTTTCTATATTCGAACCGGAAACCGGCCAAAAGCCACAAATGTCGTCGATCAGGTGAATTCATCACGGGCATCAGCGAAAATGAACTACCGCCATATCTACCACGCGGGCAATTTTGCCGATGTGCTCAAGCACGCCGTCCTGGCGCGACTGATCCGCTACATGCAGAAGAAGGATGCGGCCTTTCGCGTGCTCGACACGCATGCCGGCATCGGGCTTTACGACCTCTCCTCCGAGGAGGCTCAAAAGACCGGTGAATGGAGCGAGGGCATCGGCAAGCTCCTGGACACAGAGCTTGCTCCACAGGTCGCCGAGTTGCTGGAGCCCTATCTATCCGCCGTGCGTGAGCTAAACGCGGAGGGCGGCATCCGCCTTTATCCCGGCTCTCCAAAGCTCGCCCGCATGCTGTTTCGACCGCAGGACCGGCTCTCCGCGATGGAATTGCATCCGGAGGACTTTGCCCGGCTGCATCGGCTTTTCGAGGGCGATCATCAGGTGCGGATCACCGAGCTCAACGGCTGGCTCTCGCTCGGCGCACACCTGCCGCCGAAGGAGAAACGCGGCATCGTCCTGGTCGATCCGCCGTTCGAGGAAGATGGCGAATACGAACGCCTTGTGGATGGTTTGGCGAAAGCCTATCGCCGCTTCCCCGGCGGCACCTATTGCCTGTGGTATCCGCTGAAGAAGGGGGCGCCGATCAAGGAATTCCACGAGGCGCTGCAGGCCCTCGACATTCCGAAGATTCTCTGCGCCGAGCTCATCGTCCGCAGCGACCGGGGGATCAACGGATTGACCGGCTCCGGCCTGATCATCGTCAATCCGCCCTTCACGCTGAAGGACGAGTTGCATGCGCTTCTACCCGCGCTCAAGGACCATCTTGCACAGGATCGCTACGCGTCGCATCGAGCGTTTTGGCTGCGCGGCGAAACCAAGGCGGCAAAGGACGATTGACCGACTCTAGCTGGCGCGAAATAGTCGCGCCAAGACATGACCGTATGGAAGAATGACCATGAAGATCCTTTGCGCACCGACGTCTCCCTATTCCAGCAAGGTGCGCATGGCGGCGCGCTATCTGGAGCTCGACGCCATCGAAATCCGAGTGGATACCAATGCCGGCCCGGCGATCCTGGTCGATAACAATCCGCTCGGCAAAATCCCGACACTGCTAACCGACGATGGGCTGTCAATCTTCGACAGCGTCGCGATCATGCACTATTTCGACCGGCTGAAAGGCAAGAAGCTCTACCCTGCCAAGAACGGCAAGCGGACCGAGGCGGAAATCCTCGAGGCACTATGCGACGGTATCTGCGATTGCCTGCTGGCGATCGTTTATGAGCGGCGCTTCCGCGACGAGGAAAAGGTCCACCAGCCGTGGATCGACCGGCAGTGGAAGAAGGCCGTCAGCGGCTTGAACCATCTCAGTGTGCACCTGCCAAAGATCGGCAAGCGGCTGCACGGCGGCCACTTCGCGCTTGCCGCCACGCTCGGGTATCTCGATCTGCGCTTCAAGGAACAATGGGAAGCCGATCATGCCGAACTGATCGGCTGGGGCCGCGAATTCGAAAAGAAGTTTGCCGCCTACGGCGAACTGAAACCTCAGACCTGAGACGTTCCCTTGTCGGCCCTGACGAAATCGATGAAGGCCCGGAGCGCCGTCGGCAATTGCCGGCGGCTCGGATAATAGAGGAAGAAGCCCGGATAGAAAGGGCACCAATCTTCCAGCACGCGTATCAGCCTGCCCTCTGCGATCGCCGCTTGCGCCTGCTCTTCGAAAAGGTATCCGAGACCGCAACCGCGCAGCACGGCATCCTGGATAATGTCCTGATCGCCCAATGTCAGGGGACCACTGACTTCGATCTCCAGTTCGATGCCGCCGCGCTCGAACTCCCATCGATAGAAGGCGCCACCGGCAAAGCGGTAGCGCACGCATTCGTGGTCACGCAGATCGTGCGGCGTCAACGGACGGTTCCGGCTCTCGAAGTAGCTCGGCGCGGCAACTACCGCAAAACGGTGGCGCGGACCGATCGGCACCGCAATCATATCGGCCTCGATGCTTTCGCCAAAGCGCACACCGGCATCGAAGCCCGATGACACCATATCGATCAGTCCGTCATCGATGACAATCTCGACCTCGACGGATGGATAGGCCTTCAGGAAACGAGAGACGATCGGCAACAGCACAAGCTTGGTGGAGACCCGCGCCGCATTGATGCGCAGCTTGCCATGCGGTTGGCCGCGGAAGCTGTTGAGATCGTCGAGGGCTGCATCGATGTCGAGGAATGCCGGTCGGATGCGGTCGTACAGTCGCTCGCCGGCCTCGGTCAGAGCTACGCCACGGGTCGTCCGGTTGACGAGGCGGACTGCCAACCGTTCCTCGATTGCCCGCAGCGCGTGACTGAGGGCAGACGCCGTGACACCCAGTTCGACCGATGCCTTCCTGAAGCTTCGGTGGTTGGCGATCGCCAGGAAAATCGCAAGATCGGTCGAACGGACACGTTTCATTGATGAATTTTTCTCAGCACCCTATGAAACACAACGTAAATTCTCTCAGTTATGCCAATACGCTACCTTCACTCCGTAAGCAAATCGCAGCGCAACGGACAAAGGAGATCGTCATGCGTGTTTGGTTCATTACAGGGGCATCGCGTGGTTTCGGCGCCCTCATCGCCCAGGAAGCTCTCAATGCCGGCGACGCCGTTGTCGCTACGGCGCGTAACCCGAAGGGTCTTGAAGAGAAATTCGGCAATCATCCCAATCTGCTCGCCGTGTCGCTTGACGTGACGGACGAAGCCTCGGCGCACAAGGCAACTGAAGCAGCCGTCAAGCGCTTCGGCAAGATCGACATCCTGCTCAACAATGCCGGTTTCGGCCTGCTCGGCGCCGTGGAAGAAGCAACCACTGAGGAGATCGAAAAGCTCTACGCAACAAACGTCTTCGGCCTGCTGAAGGTCACCCGCGCGGTCCTGCCGCACATGCGTCGCCAGCGCTCGGGGCAGGTGCTGAATATCTCGTCCATCGGCGGCTACGAGTCGCATGCCGGCTGGGGTATCTATTGCTCGACCAAGTTCGCGGTCGAAGGTATCTCCGAGGCTCTCGCTGCTGAAGTGGCCCCACTCGGCATCAAGGTGACGGTCGTCGAGCCCGGCTTCTTCCGCACCAACTTCCTCGACGAGAGCTCACTGGCCGTTAGTCCCAGCTCGATTGCCGACTACAAGGAGACGCCGGTCGGCGCGATGCGCGAATTCGCAGCCGGCCATAACCACCAGCAGCCCGGCGACCCTGCTCGATTTGCCAAGGCGATGGTCACGCTGGCGCATTCGGACAATCCTCCGCTGCGCATGCCCTTCGGGAGCGATACCGTGGCGGTGATCGAAGCCAAGAACGCCCATGTCGCCAAAGAACTCGCTGCATGGCGTGAGCTTGCCGTCTCGACTGACTTTCCCAAATAGGCCGCAAGCAGTTCATCGCAGAAACAAAAAAGCCGGGATGGGAACCCGGCTTTTCCGCATTCGATGTTCGGCTTAGAACTTGACGCCGATACCGACCTTGACGCTGTGCTCGTCGTAGCCACGCGAAATGTTCGCGCCGCCGACGTGGAAGTCGCTGTCAGCGTAGTTGGTGTAGCGGTACTCGACACGGGCCGTGATGTTGTTGGTGACGAAGGTTTCCGCTCCTGCACCAACCGTGTAGCCGAGCGACGTGTCAGTGTCGGAGCCAGCGGCGTTGCTGAACTTGTTCTTGGTTGCAGCGAGACCGGCCGTGCCGTACAGCAGGAACGGATTCAGGTCGTAGCCGATACGGCCGCGGATCGAGCCGTTGACTTCGTTCTTGCCTTCGCCGCCGCCAGCAGCGCCGTCAGCACCGGAATAGCCGATGTCGGCTTCGGCACCGTAAACGATCTGGCCAGCCTGCCAGTTGTAGCCGGTGTAGACTTGGCCGCCGAGCGCACGCGCGTTGTACTTGTTGCCAAAGCCGCCCATGTTGTAGGTGCCGGCACCACCGAGGTAGAAGCCCTGCCAGTTGGCAGCGGGAGCCGGCTCATTCTGTGCAACCGGAGCTTCCGGGATCTGATCAACGGCATCGGCTGCATAAGCGGCGGAAAACCCACCAAGGGCAACGGTCGAAACCAACAGGCTAGCAATAAACGTACGCATACTCGTCTCCTTTCAGACCCGCGCCCTTCGTCAACTGTCCTACAGCGAAGCATTCGCGGGTTATTACAAATGTCCCTTGCGGTTCGGAAGGGAAATTGATGCCCAATTGAGGATTTGAAAGAGCCAAATTGTGATTTGATTGTGGCGCGGGGGCGGCTGAAATTCGATGTTGCTTTGCCGCAACAGACTATTTGTTAACCATAATGAATGGTTAAATCATGAATACTTATTTTACGGAATTATATTCTTAAATAATACATACAGTAATTCCGGCAACATCGCAATGAAAACGGCTATTTATCTCATCTTCTCCCGCGCCTATATAAGCAGCGAACAGAGTTGCGCGGCGAAAAGGCATTATTTTGAACAAGAAAAGACTTCGAACGGCGCTGGTGACGGGCGCGGCGAAAAGAATAGGCCGGGCAATCGCTGTGGATTTGGCTGCGAATGGCTTTGCGGTCGCAATCCATGCCAGCCGCTCGATTGAGGAGGCCGAGAATTTCGCGGCGGAATTGCGGCAAAACGGTTCCCGGGCGATTGCCGTAAGGGCAGACCTTACGGAAGTTGGCGAGACGAGCGACCTGATAAAAAGGGCATCGGAAGCGATCGGGCCAATCGATCTCCTCGTCAACAACGCCTCTGTTTTCCACGAGGACTCCGTCCGCCACATCGATGCCGACGCCTGGGACGAGCACTTCGCGGTCCATGTTCGCGCCCCCTCGATTCTGTCGGCCGGCTTTGCGGCGCAATTGCCCGACGAGACGGATGGTCTCGTCGTCAACATCATCGACCAGCGCGTTTGGGCGCTGCGGCCGAGCTTCTATTCCTACACACTGTCTAAGTCCGCCCTGTGGACGGCGACGCAGACCATGGCGCAGGCGCTCGCGCCGCGTATCCGTGTCAATGCGATCGGTCCCGGCCCCTCGATGCCGAGCGAGCGACAGTCGCAAGAAGACTTCCAAGCGCAGGTTTCAGCGCTTATCCTCAAACGAGGGCCGCAGCTCGGGGAATTCGGCAAAACGATTCGCTTCCTCTACGAAACGCCCTCGATCACCGGTCAAATGATTGCCCTGGATGGCGGCCAGCATCTTGCCTGGCAGACGCCCGATGTGGCGGAGATTACGGAATGAATTCAAGAAAGCTGCCGGATGGCGGCGTTCTTTACGACGAAACGGACGACGCAGACGACGAAATCGAAGTGGAGAGCGACGTCTCCGCTGCGCCCACCACGACTGCGATCGATTGGAACGAAGGCGGGGTGAACGAAACCGGCCTCGTCGGCGCCGACCTGATCGCCGAATTCGTCAAGCGACTGCCCAACAGCCCTGGCGTCTACCGCATGTTCAACGAAGCCGGCGACGTGCTTTACGTCGGCAAGGCCCGCAGCCTGAAGAAGCGCGTCAGCAACTACGCGCTCGGGCGCGTGCACTCCAACCGGATCGCCCAGATGGTACGGCTGACGGCGAACATGGAGTTCGTGACGACCCGCACCGAGACGGAAGCGCTGCTGCTTGAAGCGAATCTTATCAAGCGCTTGCGGCCTCGTTTTAATGTGCTCTTACGTGACGATAAGTCGTTTCCCTACATTCTGATCACGGGGGACCACCGCGCCCCGGCCATCTTCAAGCACCGCGGCGCCCGCGCTCGCAAGGGCGACTATTTCGGTCCCTTCGCGTCAGCCGGCGCCGTCGGTCGGACGATCAACTCGCTGCAGCGCGCCTTCCTCATCAGGACTTGTACCGACAGCGTCTTCGAGACGCGCACCCGCCCCTGCCTTCTCTACCAGATCAAGCGCTGTTCGGCGCCATGCACGCATGAGATCAGTGACGAGGGCTACGCCGAGCTCGTGCAGGAGGCCAAGGATTTCCTCTCCGGCAAGAGCCAGAAAATCAAGGAGCATATGGCCGAGGCGATGAATGTCGCTGCCGAGGATCTCGACTTCGAACGCGCCGCCGTCTACCGCGACCGCCTGGCTTCGCTGTCGCATGTTTCCAGTCACCAGGGCATCAACCCCGCGGGCGTGGAAGAGGCGGATGTCTTTGCGATCCATCATGAGGGCGGGATCTCCTGTATCCAGGTGTTCTTCTTCCGCACTGGGCAGAACTGGGGCAACCGCGCCTATTTCCCGAAGGCTGACCCGCAGCTCTCGGCTGCCGAGGTGTTGAACGCCTTCCTCGCGCAGTTCTACGACGACAAGCCGGTACCGAAGCAAATCCTGCTGTCGGAGACCGTCGAGGAACTCGAACTGCTCGCTGCCGCGCTCGGCGAAAAGGCCGGACACAAAGTATCGATCCTCATTCCGCAGCGCGGAGAGAAACGTGACCTCGTGGAGCACGTGATTGCCAATGCCCGCGAGGCGCATGGCCGCAAACTCGCTGAAACCGCGTCGCAATCGCGGTTGCTCGAGGGGTTCAAGGCGACCTTCAAGCTTCCCTATGTGCCACAGCGCGTCGAGATCTACGACAACTCGCACATCATGGGCACCAATGCGGTCGGCGGCATGGTCGTCGCGGGACAGGAAGGCTTCGTGAAGAGCCAGTACCGGAAGTTCAACATCAAATCGACCGACATCACGCCGGGCGACGACTTCGGCATGATGCGCGAGGTGATGACACGACGCTTCTCGCGTCTGCTGAAAGAAGAAGGCATTCCCGATCGCAGCCAACCGGCATCGCCGGCGGATGCCGCCGACATGCCCTTCCCCGCTTGGCCCGACGTCATCCTGATCGACGGCGGCCAGGGACAGATGACGGCCGTGCGTGCGATCCTTGAGGAATTGGGGATCACCGACAGTGTGATCGCCATCGGCGTTGCCAAGGGCGTCGACCGCGACGCCGGGCGCGAGCGCTTCTTCCCACCGGGACGCGAGAGCTTCACGCTGCCGCCGCGCGATCCCGTACTCTATTTTATCCAGCGCATGCGCGACGAAGCGCACCGCTTCGCCATCGGCTCGCATCGCGCCCGGCGCAAGAAGGAGATGGTCAAGAACCCGCTTGATGAGATCGGCGGGATCGGACCGTCGCGCAAGCGCGCCCTGTTGCAGCACTTCGGAACCGCGAAAGCGGTCTCCCGCGCCGCTTTGTCCGATCTGATGACCGTCGAAGGCATTTCGGAGACCGTCGCCAAGCAGGTTTATAATCATTTTCATGATGACGCCGCGAAATAGGTGGCGTCAGTCGCAAATTCCACGCAAAGGCAGCGAAAAAATAGAAAGAATGTTGACGCTTTACGCTCAAAGCCGTCATCTACGAGCACATAACTTCAGAGACATGTTTCATGGCATCGCGCGCATATAATATACCGAACCTGCTGACCTATGGCCGCATTCTGGCAGTACCGTTGATCGTGCTGTGCTTTTTCCTCGAAGGAAAGCTGGCGATCAGCAATACGGCACGATGGGTGGCGCTGTGGATCTTCATCATCGCGTCGATCACCGACTTTCTCGACGGCTATCTCGCCCGCATATGGAACCAGACGTCGAACATCGGCCGAATGCTCGATCCGATCGCCGACAAGCTGCTGGTCGCCTCCATTCTTCTCCTGGTAGCGGCCGACCAGACGATTGCCGGTTGGTCGATCTGGGCTGCAATCACCATTCTCTGCCGCGAGATCCTGGTCTCCGGTCTGCGCGAATATCTGGCGGCCCTGAAGGTCAGCGTGCCCGTGACACGGATTGCCAAGTGGAAGACGACGGTGCAGCTGGTTGCGATCGCGTTCCTGCTCGCTGGCCCTGCTGGCGACGAAATCTTCCCTTACACAACGAAGACCGGCATCGGCCTTCTCTGGATCGCAGCACTGCTGACGATCTATACCGGCTATGACTATTTCCGGGCGGGCCTCAAGCACATCGTGGATGATGAAGAATGACAAAGCTCGTCTATTTCGCCTGGGTGCGCGAACGGATCGGCAAGGCCGAAGAAGAAATGACCTTGCCCTCTTCCGTCGTTTCCGTTGCCGACCTTCTGAATCATTTGAAGACGATGGGCGAAGAATATGAGACCGCGCTTCAGTTTCCAGACGTCATCCGCGTCGCGGTCGACCAGGAGCACGTCGAGCATGACGAACCGATCGGCAACGCCAGGGAGATCGGCATCTTCCCGCCGATGACCGGAGGCTGAAGTGAGCAGCAAGGTCGAGCCTTATATTCGCGTCCAACGCGAGGACTTCGACCTTCAGGCGGAAGTCGATCGGCTCAGTACGCAAACCAGCGGCATCGGCGCGATCGTCACATTCTCGGGCCTGTGCCGTGACGAAGGCGGCAAGCTTGCAGCACTCGAACTCGAACACTATCCGGGCATGGCCGAGGCCGAGATGAGCCGGATCGCCAACCTTGCGATCGAGCGCTTCGGGCTCCTCGGGCTGACCGCCATCCACCGTTACGGCAAGATCGCCGCACGGGAGAATATCGTGCTTGTCATCGCCGCGGCGCCGCATCGGCAGGCCGCGTTCGATGGCGCGAACTTCGTGATGGACTATCTGAAGACAGCCGCTCCCTTCTGGAAGAAGGAGCACGGCAAGGATGGTTCGACGGGCGGATGGGTCGCGGCCAAGGATGCGGATGACGCTGCCCGCGACAAATGGAAATAGTCAGGGTATCGCCCGCTCCCTCCGGCTGAGGACGAGAAGAAGCACGAGCAGCGAGAACACCACAAGGTCACGCCAGAGATAAGGGCCGTAAGCGCTCCACATCGTCTCCGCGACACCGAGACCGGCGGCACCGCCGGCCGACTTCAACGGATCTGAATATCCGCCGACGGCTGCCACCATCAGCACCTTGAGGCCGAACATCAGGCCAGCACCGAAATCCATCGTGCCGTAATAGAAGGTCGCAAGAATGCCGCATGCCGTGGCGATCAGGGCAGCCGCCGCGTAGGCGACGAGAAAGACGCGATCGGCGCTGGTGCCACATAATTCTGCGGCCAGGGGATCGTCGGTCACGGCCCGCCAGACGCGGCCCCAGGAGGTCAGCCTCATGACGGCAACGCCGAGCGCGATCATGGCGCACATCAATGCGGTATTGATCAGCTGGATCTCAGTGAGCGTCACCTTAAACGCCCCGTCATTCCAGAAGACGACGACGCTGTTCAGGAACGGCGAAAGCCATAGGCTCTTGGTGTCGGATGCGAGCCTCGCCGTCTCCATCAGCACGATGGTGATGCCGAGCGCCGCGACGATCACGGTGTTCGACGACTGGCGAACCAGCGGCAGCATGATGGAACGGCCAATCCAGACCGCGGCCAGCATCGAATAGATGAGCGAGAACAGAGCCCCCAGCGCCAGCGCAGCCGGCAGGATCAACCAGAGCCTGTTGTAGCCAAGATCCGTGAAAAGCAGGAGAATCTGGCCCGAGAACGCGAAGATCGCGCCATAGGTGATGTCCGCACGCTTAGTGACCCCGAAGGCGACGGCGTAGCCAAAGGCAAGCGCACCATAGAGCGCAGCCAGCGGTACCGCGTTCGCCAATTGCTGCAGCAGATAGGCCATCAAAAGCTCCTGATTGCATAAATCATAACTAGCAAAACTTATTTTACCAGTTATATTTTCATCATGAGCTTTGCCTGGACCCCACACCGCTTTTCCGGAGGCGCATTGGCGCTGGATGTCGCCAACAGCGTCGTGCTTCGCCATGACGGGGCGCGACGGATCGACCGTTTCGAAGCACCCGCTCAACTGGAAGCCTTTCCGCAGGCAGCGGCGGAATTCTGCGCTGAGCGGGCGCTCTTCGGCGACATGGCCGCTCCGGCCCCACAGAACAAAAGAAACTTTCTGGAGTTGCGCGAGGCGACGGACAGGTATTTCCGGACTCGTGTTTCAGGCGAAACCGATGACCGGCTGCTCGCCGATCTTCTGGAAGCGCTGGCGCGCACGTTGCGTGGCGCCAATGGAGCAAACGGCCTTGATGCGGCAACAGCGCATTCGGTGTTGCGGCTGATCGCGATGCCGGATCCCGAGCGCATGAAGATCTGCCGCAACTGCGGCTGGCTCTTCATCGACCGGAGCAAGAACAGAAGTCGCGCCTGGTGCGACATGGCGGTGTGCGGCAATCGCGCCAAGGCGAGCCGCCACTATCGCCGCAGGAAAGAGGAGGAAGCGCCATGAAAGCGCTGTTGATGGCCGTTTCCGTTGCAGCCGCAATGCTGACGGGATGCCAGCGAGAGACCGACAAGCTGGTCGAGATCAGCGGTCGCGTCTTCGTTTTCAACTACAGGATCGCGGTCGCGACCTATGTCGTGACCCTGAACAAGAAGGCGCCGATACCGGAAGGCACCGTCGCCATCGCGGAGTTCGAGAACCCGGCGGGCGGTGACGTGCTGGTCACAAACGAAAAGATCTATCCGTTCTGGGACAAGATCACGCTGCAGAGCCCCGCACTTCATTGCGTCAAGAAGGATAAGCCTTACGCGGTGAACGTTCGCCTCGTCGATGCCAGGGGCGAAACCTTGCAGAGCCTGAAGACCGAGGTGATCTCCAGCCTCGATCAGTCGGTCATGCCCGGCAAGCCCCTCGTCGTTGGGCCGCTCTATACGAAGAACCCCGAGGTTTTCAAACCTGACGGCACCGTGGACTACGATACTGCCGCAACCTGTCCTTCAACGTAGAAAAGCCGGAGCAAAGCCCCGGCTTTCAGTCAATTCAAAAGCTTCAGCGGTTTCGCTGAGAGCCTGAATCAGCCGACGATTTCGGTGTCGGAGAACCAGTACTTGATTTCCTGGGCAGCGGTTTCCGGAGCGTCCGAGCCGTGAACCGAGTTTTCGCCGATCGAAAGGGCGTGAACCTTACGGATCGTGCCTTCGTCAGCGTTTGCCGGGTTGGTCGCACCCATGACTTCGCGGTTCTTGAGGATGGCACCTTCGCCTTCCAGAACCTGAACGACGGTCGGGCCGGAGGTCATGGTTTCAACGAGTTCGCCGAAGAACGGGCGTTCCTTGTGAACGGCGTAGAAGCCTTCAGCTTCCCGCTTGCTCATCCAGACGCGCTTGGAGGCGACGACACGCAGGCCGGCATCTTCGAGCATCTTGGTAATAGCGCCCGTCAGGTTGCGCTTCGTTGCGTCCGGCTTGATCATCGAGAAAGTGCGTTCAATCGCCATGGGTCAAATTCCTTTATTTCGTGGGAAAAGTGGGCGGTGTTTACCCGCCCGATAGCCTGAAAACAAGTGGGCATGGGCAATTTCACGCGCCTGTCATGTAACGATTGCCCCTCGTCGACTGATAGCGACGTCTCCAACACGCGCTTCGCCACACGATACCGGTTCCGCTACAACCAACATCCAACGTCCGCCAGGACAGTAAATGTCAGATGGATACGCTCCATTAACCGCGTTTCACTGTTCAGCACCACAATTCAACTACAAACGACCGAATTTAAGCTATTTTTAGCGCGGTAGTTGCATAGAGAAGCCAACCGCCGGCGCCACAGTCGGCACGAGGGGAACGTCATGCGAACTGCGCCAAACTCACAGGTACAACGAGAAGCCGCACCGCGCCCGCCCGCCGCCCCCACCGATATTCAGCGGATCGCCCAGCATATGACGCGGCTCGCGATTGCCGGCCTGCCGCGCAACTACGAACTCCTGTACGAGGCGATCATCGGCCAGAATGCTGCCCTAGCACAGGACATCGCGGCGCTCGGGCCAAGCCCGCGGCAAGCCTCGCTCGATGAAATCGGCCTGAAGTATCGGCTCGTCAGCCATTGCGGTCTCTCAAGCGAAATCTCGCATGCAGAGACAAGCAGGATGCTGCGCGACGCGGCGGACCGACTTTCGGACAGCTTGCGCCAGAAGCAGGCATTCCTGCGCGCTGCAGAAACAGCATTGCAATCCATTGCAGGAAAACCTGACCAAAGCCTCGGCTCCTTCATGAGCGAGATGGAGTATCTGTCGACCTCCCTCTCAAACGTGCTCGCTTCGGAAAAGGAGATCGAGGCCCGGCTGGAGAGCGACGTCGAACGCCTTGAAGCAATCGAGCTTGGTATCGCTGCTGCTCATTCCGCGTCGGTCACCGACAAGCTCACAGGGATCCCCAACCGCATCGCCCTCAATAAGGCGATCGCCGATCTCTACGACCGGGAGGAAGGTGCTGCCGGCAGCGCCCTCATCATGGTCGACGTCGACGACTTCAAGGCATTCAACAGCCGCTACGGCACACAGATCGGCACGCGCCTCCTGAAGAAGCTCGCGGATCTCTTCCGCAAGTCGATCAAGAAGAACGATCTTGTTGCGCGCACCGATGGTGACGAGTTCGCCTTCCTGTTCGCCAATGTCGGGATGCAGGAAGCTCTGGCGATTGCCGATCGCCTCCGAGCGTCGGTAGAAGATCACATGACATTCGCGGCATCCGACAACGCTGCCCGCTCGGGCCTTACGATTTCGCTCGGCATTGCTCTAAGCGCCGACGCAACGACGGCATCGCAGCTGCAGGCAAATGCACGCGTTGCCCTTCACGCCGCTCAGTCAAATCGACGGCAGCCCGTGCAAGCCTTCGGTCGCTGAGCCGGAGGCTCTTGCGCTGATCGCGGCTTTCGGCCAAAACGCCGGCCATGATCACGATTTCCGATATCTCCGCACGTATTGCCGGCCGCCTGCTTCTCGATCACGCCAGCGTTTCGCTGCCAGCCGGCACGAAGGCCGGTCTTGTCGGTCGGAATGGCGCCGGCAAATCCACACTGTTTCGAGTGATCACCGGCGATGTAGCCGCGGAAAGCGGTTCCGTGTCGATCCCGAAGAATGCACGCATCGGACAGGTCGCTCAGGAAGCACCGGGAACGGAAGACGCGCTGATCGAAATCGTACTGGCAGCCGACAAGGAGCGCTCAGCCTTGCTGGCGGAGGCGGAAAGCGCCACCGATCCGCATCGCATCGCTGAAATCCAGATGCGGCTGGTGGATATCGACGCCCATTCCGCGGAAGCGCGTGCTGCCAGCATCCTCGCTGGCCTCGGTTTCGACCAGGAGGCGCAATCGCGTCCGGCGTCGTCCTTCTCGGGCGGCTGGCGGATGCGTGTTGCCCTCGCCGCGGTGCTGTTTTCCGAGCCCGACCTGCTGCTCCTCGACGAGCCGACCAACTACCTCGACCTCGAAGGCACACTGTGGCTCGAGGATTACGTGCGCCGATATCCGCACACCGTCATCGTCATCAGCCACGACCGCGACCTGCTGAACAACGCCGTCAACTCGATCGTCCATCTCGATCAGAAGAAGCTGACCTTCTATCGCGGCGGATACGACCAGTTTGAACGGCAGAAGGCCGAAGCGGACGAGTTGCAGACGAAGGCGCGAGCCAAGAACGAGGCGGCGCGCAAACACCTGCAGAGCTTCATCGACCGCTTCAAGGCAAAGGCCTCCAAGGCACGCCAGGCGCAGAGCCGCGTCAAGGCGTTGGAGCGCATGGGAACGGTGGCTGCCGTCATCGAAGACCACGTACAGCCGATCACCTTCCCCGAGCCGGAAAAGCAACCTGCCTCCCCGATCGTGGCTATCAGCGGCGGCGCTGTTGGCTACGAGCCCGGCAAACCTATCCTGAAGGGCCTTAATCTGCGGATCGACAATGACGATCGCATCGCGCTGCTCGGCTCCAATGGCAACGGCAAATCCACCTTCGCGAAATTCATTTCCGGTCGCATGTCGGCGGAGGCGGGCGAGGTCAAGCTCGCGCCTAACCTGAAGATCGGCTTTTTCGCGCAGCACCAGCTCGACGATCTGATTCCGGACCAGTCGCCGGTTGATCACGTGCGCCGTTTGATGCTCGACGCGCCGGAAGCGAAGGTGCGGGCGCGAGTCGCTCAGATGGGTCTTGCGACCGAAAAGATGTCCACCGCGGCCAAGGATCTTTCCGGCGGGGAGAAGGCGCGCCTGCTGATGGGGCTCGCGGCTTTCCACGCGCCCAACCTCCTGATCCTCGACGAACCGACCAACCACCTCGACATCGACAGCCGTCGGGCGCTCATCGAGGCGCTGAACGATTACGAGGGCGCGGTCATTCTCATTTCGCACGACCGCCACCTTATCGAGGCAACCGTCGATCGGCTGTGGCTCGTCAACAAGGGCACCGTCACGACCTTCGAAGGCGATATGGACGAGTACCGCGATCTCGTTGTCGCATCGGGCAAGAAGAAGGACGAGAAACCACAGCTTGCTGAAGAACCCGCCTCGAGGGCCGACCAGCGCAAGCTCAATGCCGAGAAGCGCGCTTCGCTGGCGCCGCTCAAGAAAAAGATCAACGAAATCGAATCCTTGACCGGCAAGCTGGAGAAATTGATTCAGGCGCTTGATGCAGAACTTGCGGATCCGCTGCTTTACGAAAAGGCGCCTGCGAAGGCTGCGGAAAAGGCCAAGCAACGTGGCGAGGCTGCAGCAAAGCTCACCGCCGCCGAGGAGCAGTGGCTGGAGCTTTCCTCCGAATACGAAGAAGCGATGGCAGGATAGCCACAAGTATGGCTGGAAGCTTGTCGGGTTGAGCACGATTCGACGCGTTCCGGGGCGATCGAAACCGATCGTTAACCATAATCATCAAGGTTGCCTCAACTTTCATTACTGATTTGTTGAGCCCTTTTATACATCGCTTTGCCCTTCCGGTGCCATCTTGAGCATGGCCCTGGCCGGCTGCCAATCCACCAGGCATCCTGCGCCTGACACCACAATGACCACCTCCTCCATCGTCGCGCCTGAAGGCAGCCCGGCAACGGGGACCGATGCTGCCCTGCCCCAAATGTCGAGCGACAGCCGCCTGCATCACCTCGCCGGTCGAGCACTCATCGTCGCGTCCATTCATGACCTGCACCTCCAGGACAAGGAGGTCATCCTCAGCTTCGATGACGGTCCGATCCCCGGCCGCACGGACCGTGTCCTCGCGACACTGGACCACTTCGGCGTCAAGGGGGCCTTCATGATGGTCGGCGAAATGGCGGAACGACATCCGGAGCTTGCCCGCAAGATCGCGTCTGAAGGCAACGCGATCGGCAGCCACACCTACCAGCACGAGAACCTGGCGACGCTGACCTTCGACATGGCCATGAAGGAAATCACACCCGGCGAGGCCGCYGTGACCAAGGCGACCGGCGGCGACGTCAACTTCTTTCGCTTTCCATACCTTGCCGATAGCCGGAAGCTTCGTGGCGCCGTGGCAATGCGCGATATGGTGGTGATGGATGTGGACGTCGACAGCAAGGACTACTTCAATACATCGCCAGCCGCCGTCACCAAACGGACGATGGACCTGCTGCACAAGCGGGGCCGCGGCATCATCCTCATGCACGACATCCACAATCGCACGGCGACAATGCTGCCGACGCTCCTTTCAACCCTTGAGGCCGAGGGGTATAAGGTCGTAACGCTGCAGTTCAAGAAGCCGACGGCACCGGCCGAAATGGCGTCCATCTGACGGGCCTATCGACGCTTGCCCCCCGGTTTCTTTCTGCTAAAACAGGCGCAAAATAAATCATACTTTTGAGCGAAACACCGAACGCGAGCACCAGCATGTCACCTATCAACCTCGCCATCGTTGGCGTCGGCAAGATCGTCCGCGACCAGCACCTCCCCTCGATTGCAAAGAATCCGGACTTCAAGCTCGTTGCAACGGCGAGTCGCCACGGCACCGTCGAAGGCATCCAGAGCTTCACGACGATCGATGCAATGCTCGACGCCGTTCCGGCGATCGATGCCGTTTCGCTCTGCATGCCGCCGCAGTATCGCTACGAGGCAGCGCACAAGGCGCTTTCCGCCGCCAAGCATGTGTTCCTCGAAAAGCCTCCGGGCGCGACTCTAAGCGAAGTGGCCGATCTCGAAAAGCTGGCGGCCAGCAAGGGCGTTTCGCTGTTTGCGAGCTGGCATTCCCGCTACGCAGCAGCTGTCGAAGCCACGAAGTCCTTCCTCGCGTCGACGACGATCAAGAGCGTTCATGTCATCTGGAAGGAAGACGTTCGCCACTGGCATCCGAACCAGGACTGGATCTGGCAAGCCGGCGGCCTTGGCGTCTTCGACCCGGGCATCAACGCCCTTTCGATCGTTACCCACATCCTCCCAAAGGCGATCTTCCTGACAGGCGCAACGCTCGAATTCCCGGAAAATCGCGATGCGCCGATCGCCGCGGATCTGCACTTCCAGAACGCTGACGGCGTGCCGGTTCATGCCGAATTCGACTGGCGTCAGACCGGCAAGCAGAGCTGGGACATCCTCGCGGAAACCGAAGCCGGCCATGTGGAGCTTGCGGAAGGCGGCTCCAAGCTGTCGATCAATGGCGAGCTGAAGTTTTCGGCGCCCGAGGAAGAGTACCCCGCGCTTTACCGGCGCTTTGCGGAAATCGTCAAAGCCGGCAAATCCGACGTCGATCTGGCGCCGCTTCGCCACGTTGCCGATGCCTTCATGCTCGGCAGGCGCAAGTTCGTCGACGCCTTCCACGATTGATTTCAAATGAAAAAGCCCGCTTGAAGCGGACCGCTTGAAGCGGGCTTTTTCATGCTTTTTTTTCCCAACGCCCTTCCGGGGTCTGTTGCCAATAGGTGAGGTTATGTCCTTCGCCTTTCAGCTTCTTCCATTGCGCGCGAGCCCCTTCGAGCTGCGCCTGGTCGTAACCATCGAACATGAAGACGATCCGGCTATAAGGCTCGACCGGCGGCGGCTCAGCTCCATCGACGATAAATCGTACCGTCGCCGCGTTGGAATTCCCTTCGGAAACCGTAAGGAGAACCGGCTGATCTGCCGCCAGGTCCCCCTCATCCGTGCCATGCGGCAGGAAGCTATCTTCGCGAAATGTCCAGAGATGCTGATCGAGCAGGTCGCGTCGCGCAGCGTCTTTCAACTGCACCGCGACCCGCCAGCCGCGCTCGACGCTTTTCTCGAGCAACGGCGGGAGGGCATCCTCCAGCTTGGATTCCGTCAGATGGTAAAACAGAACTTCCGTCATGACTCGTAGTTGGCACGCACCAGCTCATCGAGCAGGCGTACGCCGTAACCGGAACCCCAGGACTGATTGATCTCATCCTGCGGCGAGCCCATTGCCGTTCCTGCGATGTCGAGGTGTGCCCAAGGCGTTTCCTCCACGAATCGCTTCAGGAAATGAGCGGCGGTGATCGATCCCGCATGACGGCCGCCGGAGTTCTTCATGTCGGCGAACTTGCTGTCGATCAGCTTGTCGTACTCCTTGCCGAGCGGCAAGCGCCACAGCTTTTCGCTGCTTGTCAAGCCGGCAGCGGTCAGCTGCGCGGAGAGCTCATCGTCATTCGAGAACAGACCGGCGTGGACATTGCCGAGCGCAACAAGGATAGCGCCGGTCAATGTTGCCAGATTGATCATGAATTTCGGCTTGAAGCGATCGTTGCAATACCACAACGCGTCACACAGAACGAGCCGTCCTTCAGCATCGGTATTGATGATCTCGATCGTCTGGCCCGACATCGAGGTAACGATGTCGCCGGGACGCTGCGCGTTTCCGTCGGGCATATTTTCGACCAGACCGATGATGCCGACCGCGTTCACGGCTGCCTTGCGGGCAGCGAGGACATGCATCAGGCCGGTGACAGCGGCAGCACCGCCCATGTCACCCTTCATTTCTTCCATGCCGGCAGCGGGCTTGATCGAAATGCCGCCGGTATCAAAGACCACGCCCTTGCCGATGAAGGCGACCGGACTCTCGCCGCTCTTGCCGCCCTTCCACTGCATGACCGCCAGACGCGGGGGTCTGACCGAGCCTTGTGCCACGCCCAGCAGGGCGCCCATGCCAAGCTTTTGCATTTCCTTCTCGGTGAGGATTTCCACCTCGACCCCAAGTTTCTGCAATTCGCTTGCCTTGGCGGCAAACTCCACCGGACCCAGAACATTCGGCGGCTCGTTCACAAGATCGCGGGCCAGGTTAACGCCCGCCGCAACGGCTTCCGAGAGCTTGAAGGCTTCTGCCGCCTCTGTCGCTTTGGCGGTAACGATCTTGATCGGCACCTGCCCGTTCCGGCCATTGCCGTCCTCGTCCTTCTTCTTGGTCTTGTAGGTATCGAAGCTATAGGCGCGCAAAAGCATTCCAAGCGCAAAATCCGCCGCTTCCTTCGCTCCGACGCCGGCACCCGGCGCATCGACGAAGATTGCGACCTTTTCGGCCTTCTTGATCTTGGATGCGGCGACGCCGCCAGCCTTCAGCCAATCGTGAGCGGTCAGCTCTTCAGGTTTGCCGAGTCCTACAACGATAAGCCGCTCAGCTGCGGACCTCTCGGGCGCAACGAGATCCAGCACAGTCGTCGCCTTGGCGGAGAAGCCGGCGATCTTTGCTGCTCTCGGGATGACGCCAGCGGGATCCGCAAGCTTGCCCCCGGCGGCAAGGTCCGCTCCGCTTGCCTGCAGGAGGATCGCGTAGCCACCGGCGATCTCGGTGGAGCTTGCAAATGAGATATCGAACTTGGCTGACATGTCTTCTCCAGTGGGATTGTCCTAAATCCGCTCTATCCGATCATTTCGGGTTTCACCCCCGAAAACAAGTCTTCGGGATGAGGCCGTGGCGGCCTGACTAACCGCCAACCCGTTAAAGGGATGTCATCTTCGGCGCATATTCCTCCCGCGGAATTAAGTCCACAGGAATTCCGAATTGCTTTCCCTTTTGATGTCTGCAGGGACGAGGACGTGTTGGCGCATACAAATGCCCGACAGCGATCCCGCACGTGTGTTTATAGGTCTTTTCTGTCTGTGGTGGCTGCTGCTTCTGCTGTTCAACGGCTTTCCGCAGATCGATGTCTACGCATCAGCGCATTTCTTTGTGCGCGAGGCATGCAGCACTCCAGCCACATTCGGAAAAAACTGCGGCTACTTTCCTTACCGGCACGAGGCTTATCTCGGGTTCCTGAGAACGCTGTTCTTCCGGCTTCCCTACCTCATCGCCATCGTCCTCTTGTGGAAACTTTTGGAGTGCTACGGGCACTGCGGGGCCACTTTCAACCTCGCGCGCGCCCGCGCCTTCAAGATTGCTCTCGGCTCGCTGGTGATCGGCCCCGTGATCCTCACCAACCTCATTCTCAAGACATACTGGGGTAGACCGCGACCGTCCCAAACGCTGGATTTTGGTGGCCACCTCGACTTCGTGCAGGCGGGCTCCATGATCGGAAAATGCGTATCGAACTGCTCTTTCATTTCCGGCGAAGCGGCAGGCGCCGGCTGGGTTTTCTGTCTGATTTTCCTGATACCACAGCCGGCGCGCTTCGCGCTTGCCCTCCCCCTCACAGCAATCGCCTTTCTGACACCGGCCATGCGTCTTGCATTTGGCGCGCACTACCTTTCAGACGTCATCCTGGGTTGGCTTTCGTCCGTTGTTGTCTTTGCAGGTCTTCTTGCGCTTACCGATTCGCCACAGGGCAAAAAAAAATCTGAAATTTGAATGAATTTTCGACTCCAGCTTGTCGCAAAAGAGACCCAAACAGCGTAGATGGATTTCGCTGCGTAGCGGCATTGGTTCGCAAATGGCGTTCAAGGGCATTAATGAAACTGCTTGAAACATACATACTCCGGCGCGTTGGCCAGATGTTTCTCGTTGCCCTGTTGCCGGTGCTCGCGATCATTTGGACGACTCAGGTCCTGCAGCGCGTCAATCTCGTAACCGACAGCGGCCAGTCGATGGGATCGTTCGCCAAGCTGGCAACGCTGATTCTACCGTCGATCATTCCGATCGTGCTGCCGTTCGCACTTGTCATCGGTGTGACGCAGACCCTGACGACGATGAACAACGATTCGGAGCTGACCGTCATCGACGCGGCTGGCGCCAAGCGCAGCATTATCCTGCGCCCGATCCTCATCCTCGCCGCCGTCATTAGCATCTTTTCGTTTCTGGTGGACAACGTCGTCGAGCCGAAGGCCAAGACGGGGGTTCGCCAGATGGTGGCCGCTGCCTATGCGGATCTGCTCTCGACCGTGATTGAAGAGAAGAACTTCCGCCGCATCGACACCGGCCTCTACGTACAGATATCCGAGAGATTGGCCGGACGCGTGCTCAAGGGCTTGTTCGTCGTCGATGAGCGCGACCCCGCATTCGAGCTTATCTACTACGCACGTGAAGGCGCCGTTGACGAGAAGGGCACGTCACTCATCATGCATGATGGCGAGGTTCACCGCAAAACGCAAACCGGTGAAGTCTCCGTCATTCGTTTCGATTCCTACTCCTTCGACCTGTCCGATCTGACCCAAAACCGCGGTCAGGCGACTCTTCGCGCATCCGACCGCGAGCTTGCGTTCCTCTTCAATCCGGATCCGAACGACAAGGATTACATCGCCAGACCCGGTAGTTATCGTGCCGAATTGCACCGCCGCATGACGGATTGGGTTCTTCCGATGGTGTTTGCGCTGATTTCGCTCGCGATCGCCGGTGATGCTCGCTCCCACCGCGAAGCACGGTTGCACCCCATGGTCGCGGCGCTCATCTTCGCGTTCGGTATTCGTTGGGCGTCGTTCTACGCCGCCAACCAGATCGACACGGATCCAGAGTATATCGGCGTGCTCTATGCGATTCCCGTGGTCGCCAGCCTTTTGGCAATCGCATCTCTGTCGCACCATAAGCGCCTGTCGGTCGTGTCCGCGATGAGCGACCGAATCTCCGCCTCTTGGCAGAGACTGTCGCGACGCTTTGGTCGGTCGGCAGATCCCTCCGCCGGAGGCAGCGCATGATTCTCGGGACACTCGGCCGTTACTTCTTCCGTCGATACCTGCTGACCACAATGTGGTTCTTTCTCGGCGTGATTGGCATCGTCTACCTCGTTGATTTCAGCGAGACCGCTGGCCGACTCTCCGGTCTTCCCGGCTACACCGTGACCGGCGGGCTCGCGATGACGGCGGTGCGTCTGCCGCTCATCTTGCAGCAGACCGTGCCCTTCATTGCCCTCTTTGTGGGCATGACCGTTCTAATCGGGCTCAACCGAAAATACGAACTGGTCGTGACGCGTGCTGCCGGCATCTCGGTTTGGCAGTTCATGTCTCCCTTCCTCGCAGGCGCCTTTTTGCTCGGCGTCCTGGTCATGACCGTCCTCAACCCGCTGGCAGCCTGGGGGCAACGTCAGGCTGCCGTCATCGAGAGCAACTGGCGTGGAGAAGTCTCAGGGTCGAACGCCGCGCCGCAAGTTCCGTGGATTCGCCAGATCAGCGGCGGGGACGACGTGATCATCGGAGCGAATACGATTCTCGAAAACGGCACGCTGCTTATGAACGCCGTGTTCGTGCATTTCGATTCGTCCGATCACATCATCCTGAGACAGGACGCCGCGTCGGCAAAATTGGAAGATGGTTACTGGCTTCTTAAGAACGTTGTCGAGCGTCGTCCGGGCGAAGTCGCCACACGGCTCGATGAGGTGCGCGTAAGCACCAATTTGAAACAGGATTTCATCCAGCAGAGGCTGACAGCCCCTGAAACTATTGGATTTTTTGATCTCTCGAGCCGAATTGACGCGGCGAGATCCTTCGGGATTCCGACCAAGGCGCTTGAGACCCAATTTCATTCGTTGTTGTCCCAACCACTGTTGCTTGTCGCAATGACTCTCATTGCTGCAACAGTGTCCCTAAAATTTAGCCGGTTCAACCAGTCGAGGTCGGTGATTCTGGGTGGAATCCTGTCGGGCTTCGTGCTTTATGTGGTCACCGTGCTTGTAAAAGCATTCGGAAGCAGTGGGGTTGTCCCGCCTTTCGTGGCAACGTGGATTCCGGTCATTGTTGCCTTGGCTTTGGGTGCAACAATTCTGCTTCATCAGGAGGATGGCTAGTGGCGGCAGGCGACCGCAAGACTCTTAGTAAACAGTTGGTTGCCCTGCTCCTAGGCGCGGCCCTGTCTACCTATTCGAATGGCTTTCCTGCTGCTTTCGCCCAGGATGCCCTGCAAGGCTTGAGGCCGAACGTGTCCGCCGACCAGAAGCTGATTCTGTCGGCAAACGAACTCGTCTACAACAAGGACGCGCAGATCGTTTCGGCCATCGGCGGTGTACAGATTAACTACGCCGGCTACAGATTGGTGGCGCAACGCGTCGAGTACAATCAGCAGACCCGCCGCCTGATGGCGCTCGGCAACGTGGAGTTGATCGCCCCCGACGGCAACCGCATGTACGGTGACAAGATTGACATCACCGACGATTTTGCCAACGGGTTCGTAAACGCGCTCCGAATTGAGACCCCCGACAATACGCGCCTGGTTGCCGAAACCGGCCAGCGTGTTGGGGGCACGCAAATGATCCTGAACAGGGGCGTCTATACCGCCTGTTTGCCTTGCGCTGAAAGACCGGAACGACCTCCCTTCTGGCAGGTAAAGGCTGAACGCGTCATTCAGGACGGCGTCAAGCATACGATTCGCCTTGAAAAGGCGCGCTTCGAGCTCCTTGGCCACCCGCTCGCCTACGTTCCGTGGATCGAGGTCCCCGACAATACCGTGAAGCGGAAGTCCGGCTTCCTTTTCCCGACCTTTAGCGCATCGCAGAATCTCGGCTTCGGCCTTTCTGTCCCGTACTATTACGTCATTTCGCCGAGCAGCGACGTCACGGTGACCGGCACGGGTTACACCACCCAGGGTTTCCTGGCGGACGCGGAATTCCGCCAGAGATTCGAGAACGGCACGCACACCTTGCGCGTGGCCGGTATCGACCAGCTCAGCCCGGGGACCTTTACGCCCGGCACCAGCGATGCCGAAAATGACTTCCGCGGTGTCGTAGCGTCGAAGGGGGCCTTCCAAATCAACCCGCGATGGGCGTTTGGTTGGGACGTGATGGTTCAGAGTGACAACAACTTCGCTCGCACCTATAACCTGAAGGGTCTGGACGAAAGTACACATACCAACCAAGTTTACCTGACGGGTCTCGGCAAGCGGAATTATTTCGATCTGCGCTCGTTCTATTTCGACGTTCAGAACGCCGATCCGAATGATATCGCCGAGAAGCAGCAGGCAATCGTTTACCCGGTGATGGACTATCACTTCGTGGCGCCGCAGCCGCTCGCCGGAGGTGAACTATCTGCCGATGTCAACTTCACGAACCTGTCGCGCACGCACGACGACTTTTATAGCGTCGCAGGCTTTGATCGGTTCCGCGGCCTTGAGGGCCAGACATCTCGCCTGACGGGCGAACTGGAATGGAAGCGGACCTTTGTCACGCCTCAGGGCTTCTTGATCACTCCGCTGCTTGCAGCCCGCGGCGATGCCTTGGCGTTGAACATGACGCCGCCGCCGACCTCCGGCACCTTTGTCTATGACGGCAATTACGACGACGGTAATGCAGCGACGCGTTCGATGTTTACCGCAGGGTTGGAAATGCGCTA
Organism: Rhizobium sp. 10N414; assembly: GCF_056394785.1. NCBI lineage: Bacteria > Pseudomonadati > Pseudomonadota > Alphaproteobacteria > Hyphomicrobiales > Rhizobiaceae > Rhizobium > Rhizobium sp. 10N414. The sequence goes on from NZ_JBFTIN010000005.1 coordinate 104,599, forward strand.
CCCGATCCTCGGTACGACCGCGAACAGCACACACCTGTTCGAACCGATTGTTCAGCTTTATGCACGGCCCGACGAACGGCTTGCCGGCTCTCTTCCGAACGAAGATGCGCAGAGCTTCGTGTTCGATGCGACCAATCTTTTCGAGCGTGATAAGTTCTCCGGCTACGACCGTATCGAAGGTGGCACGCGCGCCAATGTCGGCTTCCAGTACACCGGTACGTTCGACAACGGCTACAAGCTGCACGGTATCTTCGGCCAATCCTACCAGCTCGGCGGCCAAAACTCCTTTGACACGGCTGATCTGGTAAACGTCGGCGCCGACTCCGGCCTCGAAACGGACGTCTCCGACTTCGTCGGACTCGGCGGGATCGAAACGCCACAGGGCGTTGCCCTTGCAGCTTCCTATCGGCTTGACGACAAGGACCTGGATTTCCGTCGTGGCGATTTGACGGCCGGTTACCAGACCGACAATTTCCAAGGTCAGATGATCTACACGCATGTCTCAGCGCAGCCGGAATACGGCTTCGCCGAGGACAATGATGAGATCCAGGCCAAGGCTGCTGTTAAGTTCAAGGATTATTGGACGGTATTTGGCGGCGTCGCTTGGGACCTTCAGGACAACACTGTTGTCAGGAAGACAATCGGCCTTACCTATGAAGACGAATGCACCATCTTCACGATCGCATATATCGACAAGCGCGATACCACCGCGGAAACCGCGAGCGACTGGAGTATCGGGGCGAGGTTGACCTTCCGGACGCTGGGCGACATCAATCTCGGCACGCCCATAGATGCCAGCCCAACCATCTACCAGAATTAACTGTCAGTTCTGTAATACGGCGAAAGAAAGGGCCTTTCTTTCGCCGTAAGACTATGCAGGACATTGTCGCCAGTTGAGATCTAAGGCATATGCTGAATTTTCAATTTGCAGCGGTAATGCCCGTGTGTCTCGGGAAGGTATGCGCGCCGCGACGTGAGTGCGCGGCGTCAATGGGAAGGGTCGATAGATGATTGGCGCAAGAAGAACCGTAAGGACGATGATTGCCGGCGCGACTTTCGCGATGCTGGCGGCTTTTGCCTCGCCGCAGACCGGCTCAGCTTTTGCTGCAAGCGAAGTCAGAGTTGTCGTCAACGGAACAGCAATCACCAGCGGTGACATCGCCAAGCGCCAAGCATTCCTGCGCCTGCAGCATCAAAAGGCTGATGCGAAAGCAGCGGAAGAACAGCTGATCGAACAGACGCTGAAGCAGCAGGAAATTTCCCGCGTCCGCATGTCGGTTTCCAAGGACGACGTCAACGCATCGTTCGCGCGGTTCGCGAGCGGCAACAAGTTGACGACGGACCAGATGACGCAAATTCTCGAACGCGCCGGCGTCGGTGTTGATCATTTCAAGGCTTTCATTGCCGTGCAGATGAGCTGGCCGCGCCTTGTCAATGCCCGCTACGGTTCGAGCAATCGCATGTCGAATTCCGACCTTGTTGCCCGCATGATGGAGAACAAGCAGAAGCCGGAAACCACCGAATATATTCTGCAGCAGATGATCTTCGTCGTTCCCGCCAACAAGAAGGGCATCGTCGGCAAACGCAAGAGCGAAGCCGAGGCGTCTCGCGCGAAGTATCCGGGTTGTGACCAGGCAAAGGTCTTCGCAGCAACGATGCTTGACGTGTCAGTCCGTGACCTTGGTCGCGTTCTTGCACCGGAACTTCCGGCCGAATGGAAGCCGCTTGTCGAGCAGGCAAAGGGCAACACGACCGCCACGCGCGTGACCGACAGAGGTGTCGAATACATCGCCATCTGCAGCCAGCGCCAGGTTTCTGATGACCAAGCCGCCGAAATGGTGTTCCGCCAGGAAGACCTTGATAAGGCGAAGGCAGGGAAGAACGCCCCTCCGGAAAATCCGAACGCCCAGAAATATATGGAAGAGCTGCGCAAGAAGGCGCAGATCATGCGTCCCTGAGCAAGATGACACTCTCGTTCTCGCGCCCGCTTGCTCTCAGCCAGGGCGATCCGGCCGGCGTCGGCCCCGATGTCACACTTCTGGCCTGGATGCGGCGCAGGGAGCTGGGTCTGCCTCCGTTCGTGTTCATTGGCGACCCTGATGTGCTGGCATCGCGTGCCAAGCTCCTAGGCTTGACGATCGCCATTCGCGAGACCGATTGCACCAACGCCAATGATGTCTTTGCAGATGCCCTCCCCGTGCTCCCCATTGCCGCAGGTATCGACGTTGTAGCGGGTGAGCCGCATGTGGCGACGGCAAAGAGCACGATCGCCGCGATCGAAAGAGCTGTCTCGCTGACAATGAGTGGCGAAGCCCTCGGCGTCGTCACCAACCCGATCGCCAAGTCCGTTCTCTACGAATCCGGCTTTCCCTTCCCCGGACACACTGAGTTTCTGGCCGATCTCGCCGCACGTGCGACTGGACAGGCGGGGATACCGGTGATGATGCTCGCGGGTCCGAAGCTCCGCACCATTCCTGTTACAATTCATATTCCGCTCAAGGATGTGCCTCAGGCACTGACGGCCGATCTCATCATCGAGACTTGCCGGATTGCTGATGCCGATCTCAGGCGTCGCTTCGGGATCGAGCAACCCCGGCTCGCGATAGCCGGTCTCAATCCACACGCCGGAGAAGACGGTGCGATCGGCAAAGAGGATGAAACGGTCATCAAACCGGCCATCCAATTCCTGAGATCCGAGGGGATAAACGCAATCGGTCCGCTGCCTGCCGATACGATGTTCCACGACGACGCCAGAGCGCGTTACGACGTTGCGATCTGCATGTATCACGACCAGGCCCTGATACCGGCCAAGGCACTTGGCTTCGACGACGCTGTCAACGTCACGCTGGGATTGCCCTTTGTGCGCACCTCGCCCGATCACGGCACCGCCTTCGGGATCGCCGGCAAGGGCCTTGCGCGTGAAAACAGTCTCGTCGCGGCGCTGAAGCTCGCCGGTCACCTCGGACGCACCACAGAAGGGCATCGTTGATGGCTGCCTTGGATGGGCTGCCGCCCCTTCGCGATGTCATTCAGCGCCATGGCCTCGATGCGCGCAAGGCGCTCGGCCAGAACTTCTTGCTCGATCTCAACCTGACGCAGAAGGTTGCTCGCACAGCCGGCTCCTTGGAAGGAGCCACGGTTTTTGAGGTCGGTCCGGGTCCCGGCGGCCTGACGCGCGCCATTCTGGCATTGGGTGCAAAGAAGGTGATCGCCGTCGAGCGTGATTCTCGCTGTTTACCCGCGCTTTCGGAAATCGCGGATCACTATCCGGGGAGGCTCGAGGTCATCGAAGGCGATGCGCTGAAGACGGACTTCGAAGCTCTGACGCCCGAGGGACCGGTGAAGATCATTGCCAACCTGCCCTACAATGTCGGCACGCAGCTGCTGGTCAATTGGATCCTGCCGAAGCAGTGGCCTCCTTTCTGGGACTCGCTGACGCTGATGTTTCAGAAGGAAGTGGGAGAGCGCGTCGTTGCGGCCGAAGACGACGACCACTATGGACGTCTTGGCGTGCTTTGCGGATGGCGTACGAACGCACGGATGGCGTTTGACATTCCGCCGCAAGCTTTCACGCCGCCGCCGAAAGTAACGTCGACTGTCGTTCATCTGACCCCAAAGGAAAGCCCGATCCCCTGCTCGGTCGCCGATCTGGAGAAGGTCACGCATGCCGCCTTCGGCCAGCGACGCAAGATGCTGCGGCAGAGCCTAAAGCCGCTGGGGGGCGAAGTCTTGTTGAAGAAGGCGGATATCGACCCGCAACGACGGGCCGAAACGCTTTCAGTCGAAGAGTTTGTTCGACTGGCGAATTGCCTCTAGCCAGCGTTCGCTTAGGGCACGCCGACTTTCCAGGATAGTGAATCGCGTGACAGCATATCGGCCCGGTCAGTTGATCTAGCCGCAAGCACCATTGCATCGACCGTGCAGGTCCTAAAGGTTCGGCTCTTCAGTCAGCAGCCCGTTGACGAAATCGAACAAGCCGTAACGCCGGTCGCGGCGGACGCGTTCGGCATTGACGATGCAGCTCACATTGCGAAAAGCCTCATCGAGATCGTCGTTGACGATGACATAGTCGTATTCGCGCCACCGTTCGATCTCCGCGCGCGAATTCAAAAGCCGCGTACGAATGACCTCTTCCGAATCCTCGGCCCGGCGATGCAAGCGAGACTGCAGTTCGGTCATGGTGGGCGGCAGCACGAAGATCGAAACGATATCGGCCTTCATCTTGTCCTGAAGCTGCAAGGCACCCTGCCAGTCGATATCGAACAGCATGTCGCGACCTTCGGCCATGGCCGATTCCACGGGCTCGCGCGGCGTGCCGTAAAAGTTGCCGTGAACCTCCGCCCATTCGAGCAGATCGCCTGAGTCGCGCATCCTCTCGAACTGCGGTACAGTGATAAAGTGATAATGCTTGCCGGCAATCTCGCTCGGCCGCTTGGCCCTGGTCGTAACGCTGACAGAGATTTCGAGGCTGTGGTCGTCTCGGAGAAGGTTGCCAGCAATTGTCGACTTGCCTGCGCCCGAGGGCGAGGACAGGACAAGCATCAGCCCGCGCCGGGCGATTTTGGTGGGTGTGCTCGACTGGGCCGGGCTCATGTATCACTCCAGATTCTGGACCTGCTCGCGGAACTGGTCGATGACGACTTTCAGTTCGATGCCGGCGGCGGTGATTGCCGCGGCATTCGACTTCGAGCAGATAGTATTCGATTCTCGGTTAAATTCCTGTGCAAGGAAATCCAGCTTACGCCCGACCGGGCCGCCCTTGCCGAGCAGGTCGCGAGCGGCAACCACATGCGCTTTCAGGCGATCGATCTCTTCACGGAGATCCGCCTTGGTGGCGAGCAGAGCAGCTTCCGCATGCAGCCGGTCGCGATCCAGCTTTCCCGATCCATCCATCAGCAATGCGACCTGCGCGGCCAATCTCGTCGAGATCTCCTGCGGAGAGCGGGAGGGGTCACGCTCGATCACCTCTGTCAATCCCTCGATGGTGGCCACATGGTCGAGAAGTACGCGCGACAGAGCGGCACCTTCCGTCTCGCGCATGTGCCGTAGGTCGGCGAGAGCTGCGATCAGGCCTTCCACAATATCGGAATCGCGGGCGGCGATCGCTTCATCACCGTCCTCGCTCTCGCGGAATTCGATGATACCCCGGATGGCGAGCAATGTATCCAGCTGCAACGGCGCGGGATCGATGATGCCGCCAAGCTGATCGCGCAAGGCGAGCACAGCGGAAAGCGCTTCCTGATTGAGGACGGTTTCAATGCGGCTCTCACCGGCAGAGACGGAAAGCGACGCCTGCATATTGCCTCGGCTGAAGCGCTCGCCGGCAAGGCGACGCACGTCACTCTCCATACGCTCCAGCCCCGGCGGGAAGCGCAAGCGCAGGTCAAGGCCCTTGCCGTTGACCGAACGCAACTCCCAAGCCCAACGCCAACGGCCGCTCGTGCCTTCTCGCCGCGCAAAACCGGTCATGGACTGCAAAGCCATGCGAGCCTCCAAAAATCAGTTCGTCTTCTTTTTCTTTTGGGCAGCAGGCGCGGCAGGTGTGTCCGGCTGCGTCTGGCTCTCGGGCTGTCCGTCGACCGCAATATTGGGATCGGCTCCCTTGGCGGCTTCCAGTTGGCGCCAGCGCTTGACGTTCGCGTTATGCTCCTCAAGAGTGGCTGCAAAAACGTGCCCGCCGGAACCATCGGCGACGAAATACAGATCCTGCGTCTTCCATGGATTGGCGACAGCCTCCAGCGCATCACGGCCCGGATTGGCGATCGGCGTCGGGGGAAGCCCCTTGATCACGTAGGTGTTGTAGGGCGTTTCCTTCTTCAGGTCCGACTGATAGATCGGGCGATCCGTCGGCTTTCCGTCGCCGCCGAATAACCCGTAGATGATTGTCGGATCTGATTGAAGGCGCATCCCCTTGTCCAGCCGGTTAAGGAAGACGGAAGCCACGTGGGCACGCTCATCGGGAACGCCAGTCTCCTTCTCGACGATCGAGGCGAGGACGACCAGTTCGTCCTTTGACTTGAGTTGCAGCGACGGGTCGCGCTTGTCCCAAACCTGCTCGACCAGCTTCTGCTGGGCCGCAGCCATCTGCTCGATGATTTCGACCCGCTTCGTGCCGCGCGAGAACTTGTAGGTATCCGGGCGGAGGCTTCCCTCTGCGGGGACGACAGCCGGGAGATCGCCTTCCAGCACGGCATCCTCGTTCAGGCGATTGAACATCTGGCGGACGGTGAGGCCCTCGGGGAAGGCGACGGAATACAGGATCGACTTCCCGGATTTCAGCAGTTCCATGATGTCGTTCATGGAAGCATGTGCCTTGATTTCGTACTCACCCGCCTTGAGGCTCTCGCCATCATCAAGGTGGGTTGCCGTGAGGTAGCGGAAGATACGGGCATCCGAGACGATGTTGTTTCGTTCAAGGCTCGCGGCAATTTCAGCAACGCCGGCACCATTTCGCACGATGAAGTTCGTATTCGTTTCCAGCGGACCAGGATCTTGGTAGGCCGAGATCGCGTAGTAGAAGAGGAAGACAGCGGCTGCGCAGCCGAGGACGACCAGCGTCATCAGGAAGTTCAGGAAAATGATAACCTGGCTGCGCGCTTTCTTCGAGCGCTTCGGCGGCTCGGGCACGCGTTCCGGCCGCAGCGCCTCGCTTGGCGACTTGGGAATGATCGGCCCACTCTGCGTCTGCTGGCTCTCCTCGCCGATCGTCCCGTTGTTTTGGTTCGTATCGTTCACCGGCAATCCTCTAAACTTGGCCTCAAGTCCCGCTTCTTGCTAAGCAATGCGGCAAAATGCAGGTGGGGCCACGCCGCGCAAGGTGCAGCCCCACCGCCAGAACGTCAACGCCTGAACTCAGGCGACGTAGCGGCGCAGCACCAGCGAGGCATTCGTGCCGCCGAATCCGAAGGAATTCGACAGGGCGACGTTGATTTCCCGCTGCCTGGCCTTGTGCGGGACGAGGTCGATCGCGGTCTCGCGCTCAGGATTGTCGAGGTTGAGCGTCGGAGGCGCGACATTGTCCCGGATTGCAAGCGTTGCGAAGATGGCCTCGATCGCGCCGGCAGCACCGAGCAGATGACCGGTCGCGGACTTCGTCGACGACATCGAGATCTTGGAGGCTGCATTACCAACCAGACGCTCCACCGCGCCGAGCTCGATCGTGTCGGCCATCGTCGACGTGCCATGCGCGTTGATGTAGTCGATATCGGCAGCGGTCAAGCCGGCTCGCTTCAACGCCATCGTCATGCAGCGCTGCGCGCCTTCACCGTCCTCGGACGGAGCCGTGATGTGATAGGCATCGCCCGAGAGGCCATAGCCGACCACTTCGGCATAGATCTTGGCGCCGCGCGCCTTGGCATGTTCCAGCTCTTCGAGAACGACGATACCGGCCCCCTCACCCATGACGAACCCATCACGGTCCTTGTCATAGGGGCGCGACGCTTTGGTCGGATCGTCGTTGTGCTGGGTGGAGAGCGCCTTGCAGGCGGCAAAGCCGGCGAGCGAGATGCGGCTGACCGGGGACTCGGTGCCGCCAGCAACCATGACGTCCGCATCGCCGAACGCGATGAGACGGGCAGCGTCACCGATCGCGTGAGCGCCAGTCGAGCATGCCGTGACCACCGAGTGGTTCGGCCCGCGCAGCTTGTGGCGGATCGACACCTGTCCGGATACGAGGTTGATCAGACGGCCAGGAATGAAGAAGGGCGAAATGCGGCGCGGGCCCTTGTCGCGCAGCGTGTAGCCTGCTTCGACAATGCCTTCGATGCCGCCAATGCCGGAGCCGATCAAGACGCCGGTCGCAACCTGGTCCTCATCGCTCTCGGGGTGCCAGTTCGCATCTTTAAGCGCCATATCGGCGGCGGCCATGCCATAAATGATAAACGGATCAACCTTGCGCTGTTCCTTAGGCTCCATCCAGTCGTCGGCGTTGAAGGTGCCGTCGCTGCCGTCACCAACCGGAATGCGGCAGGCAATCTTTGCGGGCAGATCGTCGACTTCGAACTCAGTGACCAGGCGGGCGCCGTTTTGACCCGCAAGCAAGCGGGACCACGTCACTTCCGTTCCGCATCCCAAGGGCGATACCATGCCGGTACCTGTTATGACGACCCGTCTCATCGACTGCATTCCCCCGCCTTTTATGTTCTTGGAGAACCATGCCAGAAATAAAAAGGGCGGACTCCGGGTCCGCCCTTTTCTCAATCGCTCAGGATTAAGCCTGAGCCTTTTCGATAAACTTCACGGCATCGCCGACCGTCAGGATCGAGTCTGCAGCGTCGTCCGGAATCTCAACGCCGAATTCTTCTTCGAACGCCATGACCAGTTCGACGGTGTCGAGCGAGTCAGCGCCCAGATCGTCGATAAAGCTGGCGCTTTCAACAACCTTGTCGGCGTCGACGCCAAGATGATCAATAACAATTTTCTTTACGCGTTCTGCGATATCGCTCATGTCGGTTTCCTCGACCTTATATCCTGATCAGAATGCCTTGTGACATCCCTACCCTGTTTCAGCCTGCGGCGCCGTTAAGCCACCCTCGGCAAACTCTTTGAACCCGGCTACCAGAAATGTCCCAGGCTTGCACAAAAGCCCGCCGGTCCGTCTGCTTTCTCGGGAGACTGTTCACAGTCATGGCCCGCTTAACACGGTTTAAGTCTGCCGCAAAGCCAGAAAATCAACCCCATCGGGTTGCTCAACACGCTATTGCGGCGAAAACTGCCTCGAAACGCAGTTTCCCGTTTCAGATCATGGCCATGCCGCCGTTTACGTGCAGCGTCTGGCCTGTCATATAAGCAGCTTCCGACGAGGCGAGATAGGCAACCGCAGAGGCGACTTCCGCGCCGGTGCCCATGCGTTTCATCGGGATCGCTCCCATGATCGCTTCCTTCTGCTTGTCGTTCAGCTTGCCGGTCATGGCGGACTCGATGAAGCCAGGCGCCACGCAGTTGACCGTGACGTTGCGGGTTGCGATCTCCTGAGCCAGTGACTTCGTGAAGCCGATCATGCCCGCCTTGGAGGCGCAGTAATTGGCCTGGCCCGGATTGCCGGTCACGCCTACGACCGACGTGATGTTGATGATACGGCCATAGCGGCGGCGCATCATCGGGTGGGTCATCTCGCGCGTCAGGCGGAACATCGCCGTCAGGTTCACTTCGATGACGCTATCCCAGTCCTCGTCGCTCATGCGCACAAACAGGCCGTCCTTGGTGATGCCGGCGTTGTTGACGAGGATGTCCACACCTTCGAGATCGGCTTCCGCCTTGACGCCGAGCGCCTTGACTTCGTCGCGGTCTGCGAGGTTGGCCGGGAAGATCTTGACGCGATCGCCGAGATCGTTGGCCAGCGCCTCAAGCTTCTCGACGCGGGTGCCATGAAGGCCGACGATTGCGCCCTGCTTATGCAAGATACGGGCGATTTCTTCGCCGATGCCGCCGGATGCGCCGGTAACCAGAGCCTTGCGGCCGGAAAGGTCGAGCATGGGTAGTGTTCCTTGTAATCGTTAAATCTATCAGGCCATCAGGGCGGCAACGGCCGCGTCGATATCAGCAGGCGTGTTGACGGCGATGCCGTTCACCGTCTTGTCGATGCGGCGTGCAAGGCCGGTCAGGACCTTGCCGGAGCCGACCTCGTAAAGCGTCGTCGCGCCATTGGCCGCGAACCACTCGACAGTCTCGCGCCAGCGGACCTGGCCCGTCACCTGCTCCACCAGCAGCTTTGCAATCTCGTCGGCGTCGGTCACCGGCGCAGCGCGCACGTTGGCGATAAGAGGCACGACCGGGTTGGACTTCCTCACGCCGGCCAGCGCTTCGCGCATCGCTTCTGCAGCTGGGGCCATCAGCGAAGAATGGAAGGGAGCGGAGACCGGAAGCAGGATCGCGCGCTTGGCGCCCTTCTCGGTCGCAATCGCAGCGCCCTTTTCGACGGCCGCCTTCTCGCCTGATATGACGATCTGACCGCCGCCGTTGTCGTTGGCGATCTGGCAGGAGCCGACGGCCGAGGCTTCCTCGCAGACGGCGGCGACATCGGCATGTTCAAGGCCAATAATGGCCGCCATCGCGCCGACGCCGACCGGTACGGCGGCCTGCATGGCGTTGCCGCGGATGCGGAGCAACCGTGCAGTGTCGGCCAGCGAGAAGGTTCCTGCGGCGCAGAGCGCTGAGTATTCGCCTAGCGAATGACCGGCGACATAGGAGACCTTTGCCTTTAGGTCGACGCCGTTGGTTTCGAGGACCCGGATAACCGCCATCGACACCGCCATCAAGGCCGGCTGCGCATTGGCCGTCAGGGTCAGCGTATCTTCCGGCCCATTGAACATCGTCTCGGACAGCTTCTCGCCCAGCGCTTCGTCGACTTCTTGGAAGACGGCGCGTGCCTCGGCGAAGTTTTCAGCGAGATCCTTGCCCATGCCGACAGCCTGGCTGCCCTGCCCCGGAAATGTGAAAGCGATGGTCATCCTATGTCCTTTATAATTGGACCTCTGGTTATTTCGCCTCCAATTGACATTCTTTCCTGCAGAGTCAAGTGCCGGAGCCCCGCGCTCCAAGGCTTTTGCAGCTGCGAGAACGCAGCGTTTTGGCCCCTTGCGCTTACTCAATTCCAGTCTAGATTTGCGCCGCCCCTCCAGACCATTTCTTTTTCAGATCACTTTCAAGGCTTTCAGATGAAATACAGGAAACTTGGCCGCACGGATATTTCCGTGTCCGAAATCTGCCTCGGCACCATGACGTGGGGCACGCAAAACACCGAGATCGAAGCGCACGAGCAGATGGACCATTCCGTCGAGAAGGGCGTCAACTTCTTCGACACGGCCGAGCTCTATCCGACTACGCCCGTTTCGGCGGAAACGCAGGGGCTGACCGAAGACTACATCGGCAGCTGGTTCCAGAAGACGGGCAAGCGCAAGGATATCGTGCTCGCGACGAAGGTCGCGGGCCCCGGCCGTTCCTACATCCGCAACGGCGACGGTGCCGACGCGAAGAATATTCGCCTGGCGATCGAGGCAAGCCTGAAGCGCCTGCGGACCGACTATGTCGACCTCTACCAGATTCATTGGCCGAGCCGCGGACATTTCCATTTCCGTCAGGCTTGGCACTACGATCCCTTCAAGCAGGACCACGCCAAGGCCGTCGCCAATATCACGGAGATATTGGAAACGATGGGTGCTCTTGTGAGGGAAGGCAAGGTTCGCGCCTTCGGCCTTTCCAACGAAACCACCTGGGGCACCCAGAAGTATCTGACGCTCGCCGAACAGCTCGGCCTGCCGCGCGTTGCCACGATCCAGAACGAATATAATCTGCTCTACCGCCACCACGACCTCGATCTGGCGGAGCTGTCGCATCACGAGGATGTCGGCCTGCTCGCCTATTCCCCCCTCGCCGGCGGCATCCTGAGCGGCAAGTATATCGACGGCGCCAAGCCGGAAGGCTCGCGCGGGGCGATCAATGGCGATCTCGGCGGTCGGCTGCAGCCTTTGCAGGAAGCACCGACGAAGGCTTATCTCGATATCGCTGCACGGCATGGGCTCGATCCTGCTGCGATGGCGCTCGCCTTCTGCCTGCATCGCCGATTCATGGCTTCGGTGATTATCGGCGCGACGACGATGAAACAGCTCGATACAGACCTGAGCTCCGTCAATCTCAAGCTGTCGCACGACGTTCTCGTGGAAATCGAGGCGGTTCATCGCCAGTACCCGATGCCGATCTAAGGCAACCGGACGATGCATCACGATCTGGCCGTCGACGGCCAGATCACTGCCCTGAAACCATTGCATCGGGGCCCGCCCCACGCAAGTCGCCACAACGACAAGTTTCGAGAACTTTGCCCGCGCGGCAATTTCCGCTTCTCCGTCCTGCGCAATTCAGCTACGTTTATAGGGCTCTGTGTAGGGCCGCGGGGAGCTCATTCCGTGGAACGGAAGCTCGCAGTCATCCTTGCCGGCGACGTGGCCGGTTACAGCCGCCTTGTTGCAGCCAACGAGGAGGATGCGCTTGCGACCCTGAGCGTCTACAGCACCACGATTGGTGACCTCGTTTGCGAGCATGGCGGGCGGATTTTCGGCAGCTCCGGAGACAGCGTGGTGGCGGAATTCCACAGCGCAGTGCAAGGCGTTCGCGCAGCGGTCGCCATCCAGCGCGCGCTCAATCGCCGAAACGCCGACTTGCCTGTGGATCGCCGAATGGAGTTTCGCCTCGGGCTCAATCTCGGGGACGTCGTGGTTTCCGGCGATAACCTGCTCGGCGACGGGGTGAATGTCGCCGCCCGCCTTCAGGAGGTGGCGCTACCTTCGGGTATCTGCATCTCTGGCGCCTTGCGCGAGCAGATCGAAGGAAAGCTGGACTTCCCTCTCGTGCCGATGGGCGATCGTACGCTGAAGAACATTCCGCGCCCGGTGCCTGTGCATAAGGTCGACTGGACCGGCGAGGACCCCGTGGAGGGCGGCGCGCTCGGGGGGCCGCTCCGACTGCCTGACAAACCCTCGATTGCGGTATTGCCCTTCGTCAACATGTCCGATGACCCAGAGCAGGAGTTCTTCGCCGATGGCTTGACCGAAGACATCATCACCGCGCTTTCGCTCTACCGCTGGTTTTTCGTCATCGCCCAGAATTCTTCCTTCGCCTATAAGGGGCGGGCCGTCGACGTGAAGCAGATTGGACGCGATCTCGGTGTCCGCTATCTCGTGGAGGGTAGTGTGCGCAGGTCCGGGACGCGGGTCCGCGTCACGGGGCAGCTGATCGAAGCGGAGAGCGGCGTTCACCTCTGGGCACAGCGCTACGACCGCGAAATCGCCGACATCTTCGCCATCCAGGACGAGCTCACCCAAAATGTCGTCGGCGCCATCGAGCCGGAAATCCTGATAGGCGAAAGCCGCCGGGCACTGCTTAGAACGACGGACAATCTTGATGCCTATGAAAGCCATATGCGCGGCACATGGCTCCACAATGCCCAGGATACCGCCGAACACTTCATCGAATCCATAGCCTGGCATCGCCGAGCCATCGAGCTCGACCCCGAATTCGCACGCGCTCACATGATGCTGGCTCGCTCGCTCTACGCGCGCTGTTTCCACGGCTTCAGCAGCGATGTCGACAGGGACAGCACGGAACTTCGGGCGGAGGCAGAGCGCGCAGTGGCGCTCGATCCGCGCGATCCCTATTCCCACTACGCCATGTGTCTTGGCCATTTCGTCGCTCACAACGCCCCGGCCGCAGTAGAAGAGGCACAGCAGGCGATCGATCTCAATCCCAATTTCGCGCTGGCGCATATGGGACTTGGGTGGGCCAGAATCTTCACTGGCCACTTTGCGGCAGCTTGCGATCCACTCCATATGGCCCTGCGGCTCAGCCCGCATGATCCCCTGGCCTACCTCATCCTCGACCGGCTGGCGCTGTCGAACTACCATCTCGGCAACTACGAGGAAGCGATCCACTATTCCGAGCGCGGCCTTTCCCTGCGACGCGCCTATTTCAATCGCGTCGTTCTTCTTGCAAGCCTGGGGCAATTGCAGCGGCGCGAGGAGGCACAGCGCCTGATCCCGGAAATTCTCGCGAATGTCCCCGCCGACCTGGAGCATTACTGGAAGATCCTGACGCCCTACGTCGACCCCGGTCACTACGACCATTTCGTCGACGGGCTGCGCAAGGCCGGGCTACCGTCGTTGAACTCGCAACGAGAACATTGCTGACTGTCCCTTGCGTTTCCGCCAAAAATCCGTATAAGCGCCCTGTTCGCAAACCCGGTCTTCTGGCTGGTGGCTGAACGGAGGGCCGGTTTCCTACGGGAAATCGTTCGGAACGGAAGCGTTCCAGCCTCCCGTGTCTCCGCTCTCGACCGTCTCGGAAACGCTTTTCTTGCCTGGGTCCGCCCATTCAGGAGCAGTCGTTGAGGCTTAGCCGCCGAATATCGGGTTGAATAAACGCAAGAAAGGCAAAGCTGTCATGGCTCTTTATGAACATGTATTCCTTGCCCGACAGGATATTTCCGCTCAGCAGGTTGATGCCCTCGTAGAACAGTACAAGGGTGTTATCGAAGCTAACGGCGGTAAGGTCGGGCGCGTAGAAAACTGGGGCCTCAAGTCCCTCACCTACCGTATCAAGAAGAACCGCAAGGCTCACTACGTTCTCGTCGACATCGACGCCCCGGCTGCTGCCGTGCAGGAAATGGAACGTCAGATGCGCATCAGCGAAGACGTCCTGCGCTACATGACGATCGCTGTTGAAAAGCACGAAGAAGGCCCGTCTGCCATGATGCAGAAGCGCGACCGCGACGACCGCGGCCCGCGTGAAGGCGGCGACCGTGGCCCGCGCCGCGAGTTCGGCGACCGTCCGCCGCGCCGGGATGGCGACTTCCAGCGTGGTCCGCGTCCGGACCGTGCTCCCCGCGAAGACCGTGCATAAGGAGATCTAAGAATGTCTGAAGCTTCCTCCGCTCCGGTTCGTCGCCCGTTCCACCGTCGTCGCAAGACTTGCCCGTTCTCCGGCGCAAACGCTCCGCGCATCGACTACAAGGACGTTCGTCTCCTGCAGCGCTACATTTCCGAGCGCGGCAAGATCGTTCCTTCCCGTATCACGGCTGTTTCCCAGAAGAAGCAGCGCGAACTCGCCCAGGCGATCAAGCGCGCTCGTTTCCTTGGCCTGCTGCCGTACGTCGTCGCTTAATCAGCCGACGAGACCAAATCGAGGGAAGGCAGCAGTGCCTTCCCTTCTCCCTTTCGCGATGGGCGCGGATCGGAACTCTTAAAACCCATGTTGAGGCTTTTCTGAAGCTGTTCAGAAGAACCCTCTAACTGCTCGATGAAGCAGGACAGCGACCGTGAACCGACTGAACACAAAAACGCTAAGCATTGGCGCACTCGCCGGAGTGACCGCAGCACTTCTGGTGCTCGGCGCGAGCCTGCAGCCGTCGTTCAGCGCGGTCCTCTACGCTGCTTCGGCACTTCCCATTCTTCTCGTCGGCCTCGGCTGGGGCAACATGGCGGCAATCTCTGCCGTCGTCGCAGCCGCTGTAGTCGGCGCGATCGCCATCTCGCCGTCCTTCGCGCTGATGATGACGCTGGTCACGCTGCTTCCGGCCGGGTGGCTCAGCCACCTTGCGAATCTTGCCCGTCCCGCCTCGGAGCTTGGCGGGCCTGAGCATCTGATGGCCTGGTATCCGCTTTCGGATATCCTGCTGCATCTCTGCGGCCTCGTCACCATCGCGGTGATCGTCGTTGGCGTGATGATCGGTTACGGTCCTGAGCTCATCGACCGGCTGGTCGATGTCCTGTTCGGCTCGCTTGCGCAGCAGCAGCCAGAGTTTTCGCCCGATCCGGCAGTGACGGCACAAACCAAATCGCTGGTCCTGCTCATGCTGCCTGCCATCCAGGGCGGCATGTGGGTGGTCATGCTGTTTTCCGCCTACCACATCGCAACCCGGATCGTCAGTGCATCCGGCCGTGGTCTGCGTCCGCGTGAGGACATTCCTTCGGCACTGCGCATGAACCGCAATTCAATCTTCGTTTTTCTCGTTGGGCTTGCCGCCACGTTCTTCGGCGGCATACCGGCGATGATCGGAGCAACCGTCGTCGGCACCTTCGGCGCCGGCTTCCTGCTTTCCGGCTTCGCCGCGCTGCACTTCCGCACGCGCGGCAAGGATTGGCGCCTGCCGGCACTCATCCTCTGCTACCTGGCATCGCTCGTCCTGATGGTGCCAGCCTTTTTCATCCTCGTGGTGGGACTGAGCGATACCCGCAAGGCGATCGCACTGACCCCGAACAAGGATGTCGATGCCCCCAAACAGACAGACACGAAAATCTAAAGACACGAAAGGAACACCAACATGGAAGTCATTCTTCTTGAACGCATCTCCAAGCTCGGCCAGATGGGCGAAACCGTAAAGGTTCGCGACGGCTTCGCTCGTAACTACCTCCTGCCGCTCGGCAAGGCTCTTCGCGCCAACGAAGCCAACAAGAAGCGTTTCGAATCCGAGCGCGCAACGCTCGAAGCTCGTAACCTCGAGCGCAAGTCGGAAGCACAGAAGGTTGCTGACGTTCTCGACGGCAAGTCCTTCATCGTCGTTCGCTCGGCTGGCGAAACCGGCCAGCTGTACGGCTCGGTTGCTGCTCGCGACGTCGTTGAAATCCTCGCTGCCGAAGGCTTCAACATCGGCCGCAACCAGGTTCACCTGAACACCCCGATCAAGTCGATCGGCCTGCACAAGGTTGAACTGCAGCTCCACGCTGAAGTCGAAATTCACGTCGAGCTCAACGTTGCGCGTTCGGCTGAAGAAGCTGGCCGTCAGGCGAAGGGCGAAACCCTCACCTCCGTCGATGCCATCTACGGCGTTGACGAAGACGCCCTGCGTCCGGAAGACTTCTTCGATCCGGAAGCCGACCTCGAAGGCGACGAAGCTTAATCTTCAGAGAAACCTCTCTGGAATGTACGAAAGCCCGGCTCACGCCGGGCTTTCTGCTTATTTGGATGCTGTGTTCTGTTGCGGCGCGGCACTTTTGTCGACATCGACGACGACCGAGAGACCCGGGCCCAAGTCCTTGACTGCCGGCTGGTCGGGATCGAAGCGGATGCGCACGCCGACACGCTGCGCGATCTTCACGAAATTGCCGGTCGCATTGTCAGCCTTGATGACCGCGAACTCCGATCCGGCGGCCGGCGAGAAGCGCTCGATGTACCCCCTCAGCTGCCGCCTGCCGAGCGCATCGACGGTGATGGTTACCGGCTGGCCGACCTGCATGCCGTAAAGCTGCGTTTCCTTGAAATTCGCGACGACCCAGACGTCCTCCGGCACGACCGCCATGAGCTGCGTGCCGGCCGTCACGTACTGCCCGATTCGAACCCCGACTTCGCCGAGGTGACCGTCGCGTGGCGCCAGGATCCTGGTGTTCTGGAGGTCGATTTCCGCCAGATGCACCACGGCTTCAGCGCTTGAGACGTTGGCTTCCAGCAGCGAACGGTTGACGATGATCGTCGCAAGGTTTTGCTTGGAAACCTCGAGTGCGGCCTTCGCCTGGTTCAGGGCGGCCTTTGCCTGGTCAAGCGTCGCCTGTGCGGCCTCTGTCTCACTCTGCGATGCGATCCCGCGGTTGCTGAGGTTGTTTACGCGATCCCAGGCCTGCTGCGCGCGCGTCAACGCTGCGTTCGCGCTATCGATCTGCGCCTCGCTGGAGGCGATACTCGCCTTTGCCGCAAGCTCGGACTGGCGGGAATTCTCGAGCGACGCCTTCTGCCCGTCGAGCGCAGCACGCGCCTGGGCAAGCTTCTGGACGTAAATGCGGTCATCGATCTGGGCGAGCGTGTCGCCCTGCTTGACCTGCTGATAGTCCTTCACGGGCACATCGACGACATAGCCGCTCACCTGTGGACTCAAGATCGTGACGTAGCCTCGAACATAGGCATTGTCGGTCGTCTCCACTGACGTGACGAACGGCGGAAGGCGCCATGCATAGAGAACGAGAAGGACGCCGGCGATGCCGGCGAGCACTGCGATGATGGTCGAGGGGGACCGAAGAAATTTCAACATGCTGACGCCCTGAGATCACGATTGAGCGGGGATTGCATCGGACTGGCCTGTCCCTGACCACGGCAGCCGGCGCCACGCTTGATGCAGAAGAATGACGATCAGGCCGAAGACGGAGGAGTAGCCGATGACAAGGAACGTATCGTTGTAGGCGAGAATATAGGCCTCGCGGCTGACCTGCTGCGCGAGCAACATCAGGGCCTCCGCGTTGAGCAGCGTCTTGTCGCCAAGCACTTTGCCGTAGGCCGCGCTCATCTGGGAGATGCGCTGCGCCACGATCGGATCTTGCAGCAGAATATGCTCGACGAGCACGTTCGAGTGGAACTTCTCCCGGATCGTCACGAAAGTCCCGAGCATCGCCGAGGCAAAGAGCGAGCCAATGCTCTGCGTGAAGACGAAGATCACCAGGAAATTCACGATATACTGCACGCCGCGGGAGATCGCCGCCTTGAAGCCATTCGCCATGACAGGCGGCAGGAACATCGCCGCACCGGCGGCGACCATCGCCTGGCTCAGATACATCTGAGGCGGACGCGTCAGGCTCGTCGACTGGCTGTCCATGAAGGCGCCGGCTGCAATAAGGGCGAGCGCCAGCACGTGGGCGGTCTCGACGTAACGGGTCGTCATCAGAAATGCGCAGAAAAGACCACCAACCAACGAGGCGAGGAGAATGATCGCGTAGAGCGTCACGGTCTGATCGTTCAGAAGCCCGAGCTGCTGATAGAAATTGGCAGCGGTTGACGACTGCTCGGAGGAGACGAAGCGGAAGAGCAGCAGGACGCCTGCCATCCGCAGGTTCGCGCCGGTGAACAGCCAGCGGAAATCGATCAGGGGACTGGCGCGTGGCAACTCCATGGCGAGCATGAGCGCAAGCGAGCCGACCGACACCGCCAGCAGCACGCCGATCCACGGCGCCTCGAACCACCAATAGAGCCGGCCAAGCGTCAATACGACGGCGAGACATCCGAAGCCGACCGCCAGCAGGAGATAGCTCACTATATCCTGCCGCTGGATGACATTGGCCCGCGGCGGTGCTGTGAGCGGCAGCAGATAGATGATTGGAAAGGCGACGAGCGCGAGCCCCATCTCGAACATATAGAGCGCCTGGTAGCCGCCGAAATGAAGCAGCGAGGGCGAGACGATGCGCGCCACCGGCGAAGCAAACAACGTACACATCAGCGCAAGGCTGATCCCCAGCGAGAGCTTCTTTTCCTGGGGGAAAGGCTCCAGCATGTAGAGGAAGCCGAGCGTCGACAGCGGTGCTGCAGCCATGCCGCTCAGCGTGCGCACGACGATTGCGGAATGCAGGTCGGTGATAAGAAGATTGAGCACCGCCGCAGCGACGAAGCAGATAATGCCGAGTTCAGCGAAACGGCGAAGGCCGTATTGGCTACGGATCTTGAAGAGTGCAATCGACATGCTGGCGTAAGGCGCCATGTAAGCCGCCGACAGCCAGGAGAGTTCAGTCGTGGTCGCCGAAAACGAACCCTGCAGCTGATAGATATTGGCGGTGAGCAGGTTCATGCCGAGGCCCTGCGTCAGAAAAAGCAGGACCGACGCCGCCATGTAGAGCGGCATTTTCCAGGCCGGCATCGGTACGCCCGCCGCTGGAGGCGGCGACGGCATCGGTTGCGTGTCCGGCTTCGCCTCCCCGGCTGGCCTTGGCGCCACATTGTCGTTGGCGGTCTGGGCGAGGCTCATCGGCAGGACCTCAAATTCCCCGAATGCCCTGCAGGTTGGCTTGCATGGCCCGTATCACGTCCAAAGTAGTCTTCAGATCGCTTTCGGGAATACCGGCAATGACCTGCGCCCGCACTTTTACTGCGATGTCTTCAATCTCACCCGCCACGACCTTGCCGGTCTCGGTGATGTAGATTTCCTTGGCACGGCGATCGGAGCCGGCCACGCGCCGCTGCACGAAGCCCTGCGCTTCCATCGCATCGAGGATCCTGACGAGCGTTGGCGTCTCCAGCTCCAGCCGTTCGGCAAGTTCGCGCTGATTGATCCCATCTTTCTTGTTGAGCGTGAAGAAGACCCGGGCGCGCGGCAACGTCATGCTGCGCTCCCGCACTATCTTGTCGAAGACGGCCCTAAGCTTGCGATTGAAGGCAGCAAGGTCTTCGATTAGCTCACGCCCAAGGGTGGGTTTTGCCATATATTTCAGCCCCATTTTGTTAGTGCACTAATTATATCCTTACTACCTATATTATTTTCCGTTGTTTTTCAAGTGCCGACGCGCCTGCTCGGATGCAAGTCTCCTCCGACAGGCCTAGACTACCAAATAAGGCACAATGGAAGTGAGTCGTTTTGGCCGTGTTCCGCAGGTGACACTTTCGGTATTTTTGCATTAACCGCAAGTGAGACTGTGGAGAAGTCGAACAATGGGCAAAGCTCCCCTGTATCGACGGCGGCATTGGCGTCTTCTCTCTTCCGCACTTGATTTTGTCGCGCGCGCGCGCCACACCCGAAGCTGAACAAGACAGAACGGATCAAGATGAACGACGTCGCTCGAAAGATTGCCGCCGTTGCTCCCGCGGAGCAGCACTACCGGGAAGCCCCGAACAATATCGAGGCCGAACAGGCGCTTCTCGGCGCGATCCTGATGAACAACGACGCCTATTATCGGGTGTCGGACTTCCTGAAGCCGATCCATCTCTACGAACCGCTGCATCGCAAGATTTTCGAAGTCGCGGGCGACATCATCCGCATGGGCAAGATCGCCAATCCGGTGACGATCAAGACCTTCCTCAAGGCTGAGGAAAAGGTCGGTGACATGACGGTCTCCGAATATCTGGCGCGTCTTGCCCGCGAAGCCGTCACCATCATCAATGCCGAGGACTATGGTCGCGCGATCTACGATCTGGCGCTGCGTCGCGCGCTGATCACCATCGGCGAAGACGTCGTCAACATCGCCTATGACGCCCCGCTCGACATGCCGCCGCAGACACAGATCGAAGATACGGAACGTCGTCTGTTCGAACTCGCCGAGAACGGCCGCTACGATGGCGGCTTCCAGTCCTTCAACGATGCCGTGGCGCTTGCGATCGACATGGCAGCCGTCGCCAAGGAGCGCGACGGGGGTCTGTCCGGCATCTCCACCGGCATCCATTCGCTTGACGGCAAAATGGGCGGTTTGCAGCGTTCTGACTTGATCGTGCTTGCCGGTCGTCCGGGTATGGGCAAGACTTCGCTAGCGACCAACATCGCCTACAATATCGCGGCTGCCTATGAAGGCGAAGTGCAGCCCGATGGCAGCTACAAGGCCAAGAACGGCGGCGTCGTCGGCTTCTACTCGCTCGAAATGTCCTCCGAACAGCTGGCCACCCGTATCATCTCGGAACAGACGGAAGTCTCCTCCTCGAAGATCCGCCGCGGCGACATCAACGATGCCGACTTCGAAAAGCTCGTTGCCTGCTCGATGATGATGCAGAAGGTGCCGCTCTATATCGACCAGACCGGTGGTATCTCGATCGCGCAGCTTTCCGCCCGCGCCCGCCGCCTGAAGCGCCAGCGCGGCCTCGATTGCCTGGTCGTCGACTACATCCAGCTGATGACCGGCTCGGGCAAATCAGGCGAAAACCGCGTGCAGGAAATCACCCAGATCACGACGGGCCTGAAGGCGCTCGGTAAGGAACTCAACGTTCCGATCATTGCACTCTCCCAGCTGTCGCGTCAGGTCGAAAGCCGCGACGACAAGCGCCCGCAGCTTTCCGACCTTCGTGAATCCGGCTCGATCGAGCAGGACGCCGACGTCGTGCTCTTCGTGTTCCGTGAGGAATACTACGTCAAGAACCTCGAGCCGCGCGATCCGAACGATCCGAAGTATGCCGAATGGGAAGCGCTGTTCGACAAGGTGAAGGGTACGGCCGACGTCATCATTGCCAAGCAGCGCCACGGGCCGACCGGTACGGTGAAGCTCGCCTTCCAATCGGAATTCACCCGATTCGCCGACCTCGCCGATCCCTCCTTCATTCAGTACGAAGAGCACTGACGGGACCCTTTCCGTGAGCACACTGCTCGATCTACAAGCCGGCAGTTCGCAGGATGGCAACGGTCGCCACACCGACGGCAACACTTGCGAGCATCGGCAGCCGCCGCGCTGCGAGCGCCGTCACCAGGGAGGCCGCCGTTTCGGCCCAGCCTGTCGCAAAGGCGGTGGGCGCGATGACAGCCATCAGAACCGCTGGCGGTATCGCCTCGATGGCCGTGCGAGTCTGTTCCGTCATCTCGACATGGCGAAGGAGAAACAGGCCGCTCATGCGGGTCAGCACCGTTGCAGCCGCCATGGCGAGGATCGCAAGAAGCGTATGTAAGTCCAGGGTCATGCCGTGACTGCCTTTGTCTTGCCTGTCCAAAGCGCCGCGGCAAGTCCAGCGAGGGCCCCAGCTGCGATGTACCAAACGCCGGGCACGAATTGGTGCACCAGAACAGCGGCCAGCGCACTGGCGGCGAGCACCGAGCCCGTCGCGCGTCCCTTCCAGAAACCCATTGTCAGCACGACGAAGACTGCCGGAAAGGCGAAGTCGAGCCCGATCGCGGCAGGGTTGCCAAGGAAGGCCCCGAGCGATGCGCCAACCAGGGTCGACCCGACCCAGGCTGCATAGAACGGCGCCGCGACGCCCGCAAACCATGATGGCGTCAGTCGCGCTACGCCCACACGGAACTCTGCGATCGCCCATATCTCATCGGCGAGGAACAGCATGGCGGCATACTTCCGCAAGCCCGAGAAGGCCTGCATCTTCGTGCCTATCGATGCGCTCATCAGGACATGGCGGATATTGACAAGCAGGGCGGCAAATCCGACGCCCGCCCAACTGGCGGGGTGCGTCCAGATATCCATAGCGACAAACTGCGAGCCACCGGCAAAGACGAGTGCGCTCATCAGAGTGGCTTCGAGAGCAGACAGCCCTTTCGTGGCCGAAACCGCGCCAAAGACAAGACCGATCGGAATGACGGCGACGACGAGCGGCAGGATTGCCTTTGCCCCGGCAAGAAAATCGTCTGTCCGTCGCCTTTGAGTGAACATTGAAACCTCCAGAACTGCGAAAGTTCGGAGGGTGTTAAGCCGTTGCACGGCGATGGTCTTGAACGAAAGTGATCAACCCACGCGATACTGCCCCGGCGTGACGCCCGTGCGTGCCTTGAAATGGCGGGTGAAGTGCGCCTGGTCGGCGAAACCGCATTGGATCGCCACATCGGCGGGCGCTTGCCCTGCCCGCAACAGCTTGCGCGCCTCGCGCACCCGCTTGTCGGTCAGGAAGGCATGCGGAGTGATGTGATATTCGCGCCGGAATGCCCGGATGAGATGCGCGCGACTCAGACCCGCGACGTTAGCCAATTCGTCCAGCCCGACGTCGCTGTCGAAATTGTCGGTCAGATAGTCTCGCGCGCGGCCGACTGCGGTGCGCTCCTTGGTGTCCACCGGCACGACGATCGTGCTGCCGTAACGCTGGAAGATCGCAGCAAGCACGCGAAACATCGCCTCCTCGGATTCCAACGCTCCGGCGCCGCTCTCCAAGACGCGATGGGCGGCGTGGAAGGTGGCGGCCATCTCGGGATCGCTGAGAAGCTCCTTGGGGAAGGATGGGGTGGCGTTGAAGGCCTTGCCGGTCACGTCTTCGAGGATATCGACGAAGAGTTTGGTGTCCGGATAGATCATTCGGTAGCGATAGCCATCGCCACCCGGCACACCGTCATGCACGACGCCCGGGTCGATGAGATAGAGATCGCCTGCGCCGGTTTCCTCCCGGACGCCCTTCATCGTCGCGATCTGCGTGCCGCTTTCGATCGCGCCGATCGAGAAGGTGTCATGGGCATGCGGCGCATATTCATGCGTCACGAAGCTCGCGCTCAGGCACTCCATGTTACGGAAACGCCGGTCGCGCCAGAACCGTGCCCGCTCCATGCCTGCCAGCGGCATCGCGTCGGCCGCCTCTTTCTGCGATACGTTCTCCATCGAACCAAACTACTGCAGGCGCGCCCCTGCGTCTTGAACAAAAGTGATCGCAAGATGGATATCTCCTTGGCTTGCTTCCACTTTGCCTTATTGATCTCTAGACTGCGACCCGACTAGCACTCTCCCTATTTTTGTGAAGCACGATGACTGATTTTGTTGATAGTTTCGAAGATGAAGACCCATTCGACTCCGCTGGCCTGCGCCTGACCGTCGATCTGACGGCGCTGACGGAAAACTGGAAGGACATGGCGCGGCGCTCCGGCAAGGCGCGAGCCTCCGCGGTCGTGAAGGCGGATGCCTACGGCACCGGGATCGAAGACGCAGGCGAGGCGCTTTTCATGGCCGGCGCACGCGATTTCTTCGTGGCGACCGTCGATGAGGGCGTGACGCTTCGGCCTTATGCGCCCGACGCCCGCATTTTTGTCCTGTCCGGCGTCTGGCCTGGTACAGAGCGGCGGCTCTTCGAAAACGACCTCGTCCCGGTCATCTCATCGGAGGAGCAACTCGCCTTTTGGATGGCGGTTCTTGCCGACTACGGCGACTACCCCTGCGCGCTCAATGTCGATACGGGCTTCAACAGGCTGGGCCTTTCCATGGAAGAGGCAATGGCGCTCGCTGACGACGTTTCACGCCCGGCAAGTTTTGCGCCGGTGCTCGTCATGAGCCATCTCGCATGCAGTGACGACCATTCCTCGGAGATGAACAAGCAACAGCTTGAATCATTTCGGCAGTTTAGCGCGGCGTATGAAGGCATCGATTCAAGTCTTGCGGCGTCGGGCGGCATCTTCCTCGGCAGCGACTATCACTTCGATCTCACGCGCCCCGGCATAGCACTCTATGGCGGCGAAGCGGTCAACGGCCTGGCGAACCCGATGCGACCGGTGGTGACCGCCGAGGCGCGGATCATTCAGGTGCGCACGGCCAAGGCAGGCGAGTTCGTCGGCTACGGCCGTGCCTTGCAACTGACCCGCGACAGCAGGCTCGCCGTCGTGTCGGCGGGCTATGCCGATGGCTACCTGCGTAGCCAGTCGAGCGGTGGCGTGCCACTGCGACAGGTCGTGCCCGAGGGAGGTTATGGCTTCCTGGCTGGCCGGAAGATTCCCATTGCCGGCCGAATCACCATGGACCTGACGATTTTCGACGTCACTGACCTTCCGGAAAACGCAGTGCGCGCAGGCGATTACGTGGAATTGTTCGGAAAGAACGTGCTGGTCGACGACGTCGCTAGGTCGGCGGGTACGATCGGCTACGAAATCCTGACCAGCATCGGCCTTCGGCACGAGCGGCGTTACCTGCACGAGGAAGACTAAGGACCTAGCGCGTCGTTAGCGCCAATCGCACGCCCAGTGCCACCAGCAGCGCGCCAAGGCCGCGATCGAGCCAGAGGCCGATACTCTTTCTGCGTTTGATGAGATCGGCGAGGCGCCCTCCCGCCAGGATGAGCGGCGGCTCGATGAAGGCTGCAACGACAATGATGAAGACGCCATGGACCGCCAGCTGCAGCCACGTCGGTCCGGCACCCTCCACCACGAACTGCGGGAGGAAGGCGAGGAAGAAGACCGCGACTTTCGGGTTCAGCAGCGAAACGAGGATGCCCTCCTTGTAGACGCGGCTCCAGGGCAGGACATCCTTCGCCGCATTGACCAGGCCTCCTCCGCCCTTCGAGCGCAATGCCTGAATGCCGAGCCAGACGAGGTAGATCGCGCCGACCCACTTCACCACCGAGAAGGCCAGCGCGGAGGCGGCGAGGATCGCCGAAAGACCAAATGCCGCCATCGCCACATGCAGGCCGGCGCCCGTCCAGATGCCGAACAGCGCGGCGAAGCCGGTCCTCGTGCCGCTTTTGACGGTGTGGCCGAGAATGAAAGCCATGTCCGGACCGGGCGACAGATTGAGCAGGACCGCCGCGGTCAAGAACGCGATCCAATGCGCAAGCGAGTAATCCAGCATCGTCGTGGCCTCCAAGACAGTGGAGAACAGGTGCCACCGCAGCCCCTGATAGGGAAATCATTAGTTTTGATCGGTGCCGGGAATGATTATTTGAGCCATCAAAGTGATTCGATGCGACGCGTTGCGGCCATCCAACCGAAAGCATGATTGATGGCGAAGGCCAGGACACATTTCATCTGCCAGAGCTGCGGCGCGGTCCACAACCGCTGGGCGGGCAAATGCGATAACTGCGGCGAGTGGAATACCATCGTCGAAGAAGACCCGATGGGCGGCATCGGCGGCGGCCCGGCGAAGACGCCGAAGAAGGGCCGGCCGGTCACCCTGACGACGCTGTCAGGCGAAATCGAGGAAGCTCCACGCATCCACACAGGCATTTCCGAACTCGATCGGGCTCTCGGCGGCGGCTTCGTGCGCGGCTCGGCCGTGCTGATAGGCGGCGATCCCGGCATCGGCAAATCGACGCTGCTGATGCAGGGAGCGGCAGCTCTATCGCGCCATGGCCACCGCGTCATCTACGTATCGGGTGAAGAGGCGGTCGCCCAGGTACGGCTGCGTGCGCAGCGCCTGCAGGCTGCCGACACCGATGTGCTGCTCGCCGCGGAAACCAATGTGGAGGACATTCTGGCGACGGTCGCCGAAGGCAAGCGGCCCGATCTCGTGATCATCGACTCGATCCAGACGCTTTGGAGCGAACTGGCCGAGTCCGCGCCCGGAACCGTAACGCAGGTACGCACCGGCGTTCAGTCGATGATCCGCTTCGCGAAACAGACCGGTGCAGCCATGGTTCTTGTCGGTCACGTCACCAAGGACGGACAGATCGCGGGGCCGCGTGTCGTTGAGCATATGGTCGATGCCGTGCTCTACTTCGAAGGCGATCGCGGTCACCACTATCGCATCCTGCGAACGGTCAAGAACCGCTTTGGGCCGACGGACGAGATCGGTGTCTTCGAGATGTCGGACAAGGGATTGCGCGAGGTTGCCAATCCATCCGAGCTATTCCTTGGCGAGCGCAACGAGAAATCACCGGGAGCGGCCGTCTTTGCCGGCATGGAGGGCACGCGCCCGATCCTGGTCGAAGTGCAGGCGCTCGTTGCCCCGACATCGCTCGGCACCCCGCGCCGCGCAGTGGTCGGCTGGGACTCGGCGCGCCTGTCGATGATCCTTGCCGTACTCGAGGCGCATTGCGGCGTTCGGCTCGGTCAGCACGACGTCTATCTGAACATTGCAGGCGGTTACCGCATCTCGGAACCGGCGGCCGATCTCGCCGTGGCCTCGGCCTTGGTTTCATCGCTCGCCGGTATTGCCCTGCCGGCCAATTGTGTCTATTTCGGCGAAGTCAGCCTGTCGGGCGCCGTCCGGCCGGTTTCACAGACGTCCCAGCGCCTCAAAGAAGCCGAGAAGCTGGGCTTTTCTGCCGCGCTGCTTCCCTCGGCGTCAGCCGACCTGCCAAAGGGTTCCGGCGGTCGCTGGAGCGAGATCGAGAGCCTTCCGGACCTGGTTGCACGCATTGCCGGTTCGAAAGGCGCACTGCGACGTGTGGAAGAAGAGGTTTGATCCTTTCATCGCCTACACCGGTGATGTTATAGGAAGCACGCAATGAGGCGCGACCAAGCCGTATATAAACGGCGGTCCTGGAGTTGAATTTATATGCCCATTACGATTTTCGACGGTATTGTCATCGGCGTCGTTCTTTTCTCCGCCGTACTTGCAATGGTCCGCGGCTTCTCCCGCGAAGTTCTTTCTATCGCAAGCTGGGGCGGCTCTGCAGCCGCCGCATACTATTTCTATCCCTACCTCGTCCCCTACGCGAAGAAGTACACCGACGACGACCGCATCGCGCTCGTCGGTTCGGCAGCTGTCGTGTTCCTGATCGCGCTGATCGTGATCTCCTTCATCACCATGAAGATCGCGGACTTCATCATCGACAGCCGGATCGGGGCGCTGGACCGCACTTTGGGCTTTCTCTTCGGCGCGGCTAGGGGCATACTTCTTCTCGTCGTGGCCGTCGCCTTCTGGAACTGGCTCGTGGACGCGGATCACCGCCCGGCCTGGGTGAACAACGCCAAGTCGAAGCCGTTCCTGGACTCGATGGTCGTCAAGTTGCAGTCCGTACTACCGGCGGAATTCGCGCAAATGGTGCGGGCGAGCGTGATGGACAAAATTCAGCCGCAGGGCGGCAATACTGACAGCGGCAACGCGCCGGCATCCGACCAGGCGGCGCCAGCCGAAGATGCAGCTCCTGTCCCTGCAACCGGCGCACAGCAGCCGTCTAATTGACGCAGTGTTCAACAGCTTGACCCGCCGCCTGGCAATTGCCATCTGAGCGGAACGTGAATAAAGGTCCGGCCGGGCATCCGCTCTGCCGGGCCTCAGCCGTTTAAAACGCATGATCACGGCGTCATGCTATGGAAAGCCGATCCATTCTTGTGAGAGCAAAGGCCCGCATCGATGAACCAGTCCCATTCCTTGACGCTTAATGACGAATTCGATGGAGACACCCTCCACGAAGAATGCGGCGTCTTCGGCATTCTTGGCCATGACGATGCGTCTACCCTGACCGCGCTCGGCCTGCATGCACTTCAGCATCGCGGGCAGGAAGCAGCCGGCATTGTCTCGTTCGATGGACTGCGCTTTTATTCCGAACGTCACATGGGTCTCGTCGGCGACCATTATACCAATCCGACCACGCTTGCTCGCCTGCCCGGAAACATCTCCATCGGCCACAACCGCTATTCAACGACCGGGGAAGTCGCCCTCCGCAACGTGCAGCCGCTCTTCGCCGAACTTGAAGTCGGCGGCATCGCTATCGCCCACAACGGCAACTTCACAAATGGCCTGACCCTTCGTCGCCAGTTGATCGCCGGTGGCGCCATCTGTCAGTCGACCTCCGATACGGAAGTGGTTCTCCACCTCATCGCCCGCTCGCGCTACACCTCCACGGCCGACCGCTTCATTGATGCTATTCGCCAGATGGAAGGCGGCTATTCGATGCTCGCCATGACACGCACGAAGCTCATCGCGGCACGCGACCCCACGGGTATCCGCCCGCTGGTTATGGGCGAACTCGACGGCAAGCCGATCTTCGCTTCCGAGACCTGTGCACTCGATATCATCGGCGCGAAATTCATCCGCGACGTCGAGAACGGCGAAGTCATCATCTGCGAGATCCAGCCTGATGGTTCAATCTCGATCGACGCGCGCAAGGCCGGTAACGGCCAGCCGGAACGCCTCTGCCTGTTCGAATATGTCTATTTCGCCCGCCCTGACTCGGTGGTCGGCGGTCGCAGCGTCTATGTCGCGCGCAAGAACATGGGCATCAATCTTGCAAAAGAAGCCCCGGTTGACGCCGACGTCGTCGTTCCGGTTCCGGATGGCGGCACGCCGGCTGCACTCGGCTATGCTCAGGAAAGCGGCATCCCCTTCGAATACGGTATCATCCGCAACCACTATGTCGGCCGCACCTTCATCGAACCGACGCAGCAGATCCGCGCCTTTGGCGTCAAGCTGAAGCATTCCGCCAACCGGGCGATGATCGAAGGCAAGCGCGTCGTGCTCGTCGACGATTCGGTCGTGCGCGGCACGACGTCGCTGAAGATCGTGCAAATGATCCGCGATGCCGGTGCCAAGGAAGTGCACCTGCGCGTCGCAAGTCCGATGATCTATTATCCTGATTTCTACGGCATCGACACGCCTGATCGCGAGAAGCTTCTCGCCAACCAGTACGACAGCCTAGAGGCCATGTGCAAATATATCGGCGCGGACTCGCTGGAATTCCTGTCGATCAACGGCCTTTATCGCGCCGTCGGCGGCGAGGATCGCAATGACGCCCGTCCGCAGTTTACCGACCACTACTTCACCGGTGACTATCCGACCCGCCTCCTCGACAAGGAAGGCGAAACGATGGGCCGCAAGGTTTCCCTGCTCGCGACCAACGGCTGACAGCCATTGGCTTTGACATTTGATTAAGGGGCGCTTATTGCGCCCCTTAATTCTTCAGCGACGCAGGACCGGGGCACAATGACTATCAACCTTGAAGGCAAGATCGCGCTCGTTACCGGCGCATCCCGAGGTATCGGCTATTTCACGGCGCTGGAGCTGGCAAAGGCCGGAGCG
The DNA here is from genome assembly GCF_056394785.1 of Rhizobium sp. 10N414. Lineage (NCBI taxonomy): Bacteria > Pseudomonadati > Pseudomonadota > Alphaproteobacteria > Hyphomicrobiales > Rhizobiaceae > Rhizobium > Rhizobium sp. 10N414. Next base: position 134,121 of record NZ_JBFTIN010000005.1, read on the forward strand.
CATGTGATTGCCTGCGCCCGCACGGTCGGCGGCCTCGAGGATCTCGATGATGCGATCAAGGCCGCTGGTGGCTCCGCCGCTACCCTCGTCCCGTTCGACCTCGCCGACATGAACGCCATCGATGCGCTCGGTGCCTCGATCTTCGAGCGCTGGGGCAAGCTCGACATTCTCGTCGCCAACGCAGGTGTGCTCGGCGTGATTTCGCCAATCGGACATGTCGAGGCAAAGACCTTCGAGAAGGTGATGAACATCAACGTCACCGCGACATGGCGGCTGATCCGCTCGGTCGATCCGCTGCTTTCGCGCTCCGACGCCGGCCGCGCCGTCATTCTCTCATCGGGTGCTGCGCACAAGTGTCGTCCGTTCTGGGGCCCCTACTCCGCTTCCAAGGCAGCCGTCGAAGCACTGGCGCGCACGTGGGCTGGCGAAACGCAGCGCACGCCGCTTCGGATCACCAGTGTCGATCCGGGTGCGACCCGCACTGCTATGCGTGCCCAGGCTGTCCCGGGAGAAGATCCCGAGACGTTGCCGCATCCCTCCGAGGTCGCCAAGGCGATCCTGCCGCTGGTCGGCCCTGATGTGACCGAAACCGGTAAGCTCTTCATCGTCCGCGAGAACAAGCTCGTCGACTACCGCCTACCGGAATAAGCACGCTTCACTTGGCGGCCAGAGCCGGGAACAGGTGCGCGAAACCTGTTTCCGATGGGCAGAGCGCGTTAAGGTCGACCGAACCCTTAATGCCATCCAGCCCGCCGTTGTCAGCGAATTGCCAGATCGACCAACCGCCGCAGTCCTCCCGTTTCGGCGCCTGGCCGATGCTGCGTAGCCAGAGATAGTGATCAGGAAAACGTGCCTCGTTGCCCTTCAGGTACTGATCGAAGAATTGCTGGTTCAGGTAGAAGATCGGTTTGCCGGGATAGGCACCGTTCAGCTCATCAAAGAACGCGCTGATCTCGGCGCTCAACTCCTCGAGCGTCGGCACCTTGCCGCAGTTTCCGGTAAATTCGAGGTCGATCGCGATCGGCATCGCATCCATTTCGACCGGGACGGTTCCCATGACATTGCGCGCCTGTTCGCGGCCGGGGCGGCAGAAGGTGAAGAAGTGATAGGCGCCACGCACGATGCCGGCGTCCCTCGCCGCCTTCCAGTTTTCGGCAAAACGCTTGTCGCGGTGGTCGCCCCCCTCGGTCGCCTTCATGATCGCGAAACGGACGTTCGGCTGGCGTGCCAGCGCTTGCCAATCTATGGCACCCTGATGGTGGCTGATGTCGACGCCCTGTATGGGATAGTCCGCAAGCGTCGGAGGTGTGAACGGTGCCATGGCGCGATCGTCTGACAGATACGATGCGACCGCGACAGCTAGAATCACCACCGCGAGGACTGTTCGATAGAGGGTTTTCATCACTCCAATGGTCTTTCGTTTTCCTTGACGCGTTGTAGCAGAATTTCGTGAGGTCGCGGCGGATGGCATCAGCCCGGCCCTGCGCTTGCGCTTCGGGCGTTCGGCGCTGCAATCGATTCACTGGATCGATTGCTCCGGTTAGGGGCCGGACCGCTTCTCACCCCCCTTGACCAAACCGGGTTAGCGCGCCATAAAACCCGCCATGAAAACGGTTATCTGCATTATCTGCCGGAAGATTATTCGCTAGCGCGCTCGCTGGCCTGGCCGTTTTCGTCTCCTGAAAAGTCCAAGATGAGAAACGCCCCGGCCCGCCGGGTAGCAGCATTTTTTTCGGATCATTGCATTTGGGAGAGTAGACATGGCCGGCGCGCCAGACACAAAGAAGCCGGAACTGAAGCTTTACAACACGCTGACGCGCGAAAAGACGGCCTTTGCGCCGATCGATCCGCAGAACGTGCGCATGTATGTCTGCGGCCCTACCGTCTATGACTACGCCCATATCGGCAATGCACGCCCGGCCATTGTCTTCGACATTCTGTTCCGCCTGCTCCGGCACGTCTATGGCGCCGAGCACGTCACCTATGCGCGCAATATCACTGATGTCGATGACAAGATCAATGCAAGGGCTCTGCGGGACCATCCCGGTTTGCCGCTGAACGAGGCGATCCGCCTGGTCACCGAAAAGACCGAGACGCAATATCTCGAAGATGCAAAGGCGCTCGGCTGCCTCGACCCGACGATCCAGCCCCGGGCGACAGAAAACATCGCCCAGATGATCGAGATCATCGAGAAGCTGATCGCCAAGGGCCATGCCTATCAAGCGGCCGGCGAAGTGCTGTTCGACACGAAATCGATGGTCGACTATGGCCAGCTTTCGAAGCGCAATCTCGATGAACAGCAGGCCGGAGCCCGCATCGCCGTCGATGCGCACAAAAAGAACCCCGGCGACTTCGTGCTCTGGAAACTCTCGAGCGAGAGCGAGCCAGGCTGGGAGAGCCCCTGGGGCCGTGGCCGCCCCGGCTGGCATATCGAATGCTCGGCCATGAGCGAGCGCTATCTCGGCGAGGTCTTCGACATCCACGGCGGCGGTCTCGACCTGATTTTCCCGCACCATGAGAACGAGATCGCACAGTCGCGTTGCGCCCATGGCACCAAGGTCATGGCGAATGTCTGGATGCACAACGGCTTCCTGCAAGTCGAAGGCCGCAAGATGTCGAAGTCCGAAGGCAACTTCGTCACCATCTATGAACTGCTGCATACTCAGAAGTTCGGCGGTCGGCAGTGGCCAGGCGACGTGCTGCGCCTTGCAATGCTGATGACTCATTATCGCGAGCCGATCGATTTTTCCGTCAAGCGGCTGGAAGAAGCCGAGCGCCTTCTCGCCAAATGGCCAGCAGCCGATGCCGCGGGCGCAGAGCCCGATGCCACGGTGGTCAGGGCCTTGGCCGACGACCTCAACACGGTGGCGGCGATCCAGGCGCTGCATACGCTTGCCCAGTCCGGCGATCACGCAACGTTCGCCGCGAGTGCCGCGCTGCTCGGCGTCCTTCCTGAGATGGCCGAGATCGACGAGGCGGTTGCGATCGAAATCGACCGGCGCGTGAAGGTACGGCTCGAATTGCTGAAGGCGAAGAACTTCGCCGAGGCCGACAAGATCCGCGAGACGCTGCTTGCCGAAGGCATCCAGCTCAAGGACGGCAAGGATCCGGCTACTGGCGAGCGGGTAACGACATGGGAGGTGAAGAGATGAACACCTATACCGGCGGATGCCAGTGCGGAGCAATCCGCTTCCGGGTTCGCGGAACCTTGAAGGATTCATCCATCTGCCATTGTCGCATGTGCCAGAAGGCGTTTGGCGCCTACTACGCACCTCTGGTTTCCGTCCGTGGCGCAGAGTTCGAGTGGACGCGCGGCGAGCGCAAGCGCTTCCGCTCGTCGAACCTGGTCGAGCGCGGCTTCTGCGCCGATTGCGGTACGCCACTGACATACGAGGCGCCGGATGGCATGGCGATCGCGGCTGGCGCCTTCGACGATCCCTCGGCGCTTCCGCCGGTCATTCAGTTCGGCACGGAGCGCAAGATCGGCTTCGTCGATCACCTGCATGAGTTGCCCGCGCGCGAGACCGAAGAGGACGTTGAGGCTGCGCCCTTCGTGCTCGACATCGTTTCCTACCAGCATCCGGATCACGACACGACCACCTGGCCCGAGGAGAGGAACCCGTGACAACAGCTGCGGCTCTGAGCGGAGGTTGCCAATGCGGCGCGGTTCGCTACCAGGTCGTGGGTGAACTCGGCTATCCGCACCTTTGCCACTGCCGCATGTGCCAGAAGGCGGCTGGAAACTACTTCATGCCGCTCGCCGCCGCCAAGCGAAGGGTTTTTGCGCTGACGCGTGGCGAACCGAAGTGGTTTCACTCGTCCGATATCGTCCGCCGCGGCTTTTGTGCCGACTGCGGGACGCCGCTTTTCTATGATGTTCCGGATGCGGATTTCGTCAACATCGTGCTCGGCTCCTTGGACGATCCCGATAGCGTCAAGCCGGTGATGCAATCGAACACCGGACGCAAGATGAGCTGGTTTCATGAGCTCGACGTACTGCCCATCGAGCCCGAAGCGGAAACGCCCGAGAGCGAAAACGCGATTGCCGCCAGCAATCACCAGCACCCCGACCACGACACAGCACATTGGCCAACCGGAGCGTCAGCATGAGCGAACCCATTCGTACCGGCGGCTGCCAATGCGGCGCGGTCAGATTCCGCACCAGCGGCAAGCTTGGCCGCCCCTCGATCTGCCATTGCCGCATGTGTCAGAAGCAGTTCGGCGGCCTCTTTTCCGCCCTTGTGACCGCGCCTGACGAGGGGATGGAGTGGACACGCGGCGAACCCAGCTATTTCCAGTCGTCGGTCAATATCGAGCGCGGCTTTTGCAAGAACTGCGGCACGCCGATGACCTACCGCCACCCGGGCGGCCTCGAACTGGCGATCGGCACGTTCGACGAGCGCAGCGACCTGGCCCCGCAGATCCAAGTCAACTACGACGCCCGCATTCCCTGGGTCGAGACTATCTTCGACCAACGCATTCACAAAGAACCCGATTTTTATGCACGGCAGGAGGCGATCATCTCCTTCCAGCATCCCGATTACGATACTGCAATCTGGCCAACCGAAGGCGTAGAACATGACTGAAGTGCTCCGTACTCTCTATCCCGAAATCGAACCCTATGCCTCAGGGCATCTCGACGTCGGCGATGGCCACAAGATCTATTGGGAACGTTCGGGCACAGCGGGTGCAAAGCCGGCAGTCTTCTTGCACGGCGGACCGGGCGGCGGCTTCTCTCCGAGCCACCGCCGCCTGTTCGATCCCGCACTCTACGATGTGCTGCTGTTCGACCAGCGCGGATGCGGCAAGTCCACGCCGTATGCCGATCTCAATGCCAACACCACCTGGCATCTCGTCGCCGATATCGAGCGACTGCGTGAAATGGCAGGCGTCGAGAAGTGGCAGGTGTTCGGCGGTTCGTGGGGCTCGACGCTGGCGCTCGCTTATGCCGAGACGTACCCGGAACGCGTTTCCGAACTGGTCGTGCGCGGTATCTATACGCTGACCAAAGCCGAGCTCGACTGGTACTATCAGTTCGGCGTGTCGGAAATGTTCCCCGACAAGTGGGAGCGCTTCATCGCGCCGATCCCGCCCGAAGAGCGCCACGAGATGATGCTGGCCTACAATCGCCGGCTCACTGGTGCGGACCGGTCCGTTGCCCTTGAGGCCGCTCAAGCCTGGAGCATCTGGGAAGGCGAGACAATCACGCTGCTGCCGGAAAAATCGACCAGCGGCAAGTTCGAGGATGCCGACTTCGCCTACGCCTTTTCCCGGATCGAAAACCACTTCTTCGTCAATGCCGGCTGGATGGACGAAGGCCAACTGCTGCGCGATGCCTACAAGCTGAAGGATATTCCAGGCGTCATCGTGCATGGCCGCTACGACATGCCCTGCCCGGCAAAATACGCCTGGCTGCTGCACAAGGCGTGGCCGCAGGCTGAGTTCCATCTGATCGAAGGCGCCGGACACGCTTATTCGGAGCCCGGCATCCTCGACCAGTTGATCCGGGCTACGGACAAGTTCGCCGGAAAGCAATAACGAGGCACAAGGCCGACAGGACGACCATCATGACACGCGAAAAGATCTACCTCTTCGACACGACGCTCCGCGACGGGCAGCAGACGCCCGGCATCGACTTCTCCGTCGAGGACAAGATTGCGATCGCGAGCATGCTGGATGAGTTCGGCCTTGATTATGTCGAAGGCGGATATCCCGGCGCCAATCCGACGGACTCCGCCTTCTTCAGCGAGAAGCGCACGACACGGGCCCGCTTCGTCGCCTTCGGAATGACGAAGCGAGCCGGCATCTCGGCCTCAAATGATCCGGGCCTCGCAGCCCTCCTGCAGGCTGAGAGCGACGCGATCTGTTTCGTTGCCAAGAGCTGGGACTACCATGTGAAGGTCGCGCTCGGCTGCACCAACGAGGAAAATCTCGAAAGCATCGCCGAGAGCGTCAAGACCGCCGTTGCCGCCGGTAAGGAGGCAATGGTCGACTGCGAACATTTCTTCGACGGCTACAAGGCAAACCCCGCCTATGCCATCGCCTGTGCAAAGACGGCCTATGACTCCGGCGCGCGCTGGGTCGTTCTCTGCGACACCAACGGCGGCACGCAGCCGCCGGAAATCCGCGCGATCGTCGAGGCGCTGATCGTGGCGGGCGTTCCCGGGCACTGTCTCGGGATCCATGCGCATAACGATACCGGTCAGGCGGTGGCCAATTCGCTCGCAGCCGTGGAGGCAGGCGTTCGCCAGATCCAGGGCACCTTGAACGGGATCGGCGAGCGCTGCGGCAATGCCAATCTCGTGACGCTGATCCCGACACTGGCGCTGAAGGAAACCTATTCCCATCGCTTCGAGACAGCGATCGACAGTGAACGGCTGACCAACCTGACGCGCCTGTCGCATGCATTTGACGAACTTCTGAACCGCTCGCCGGACCACCAGATGCCCTATGTCGGCGCTTCGGCCTTCGCGACCAAGGCCGGCATCCATGCCTCCGCGCTGCTCAAGGATCCCCGCACCTACGAGCACGTGACGCCTGATAGCGTCGGCAATTTCCGCAAGGTCATGGTCTCCGACCAGGGCGGCAAGGCGAATTTCATCAACGCTTTGAAGCGCCGCGGCATCGAGGTCGGCAAGGATGATCCGAAACTCGACCGCCTGATTGCGCTGGTCAAGGAGCGGGAGGCTTCCGGTTACGCCTACGAGGGCGCCGACGCGAGCTTCGAACTATTGGCGCGCCGCACCCTCGGAACCATCCCGGAATTCTTCTCGATCGAGGGCTTCCGCGTCATGGTTGAGCGCCGCTTCGATTCCCATGGCCGCGTGAAGATCGTCTCGGAAGCGGTCGTGAAGATCGTCATCGAGGGGCAGACGATCATGTCGGTTGCCGAAGGCGACGGCCCGGTCAACGCGCTCGACCTCGCGCTGCGCAAGGATTTCGGGAAGTATCAGCATGAGATCGACGATCTGGTGCTGGCCGACTTCAAGGTGCGTATTCTCAATGGCGGCACCGAGGCCATCACCCGCGTTCTCATCGAATCCACCGATAGCGACGGCGTGCGCTGGTGGACGGTCGGCGTGTCCGAGAACATCATCGATGCGTCGTTCCAAGCGCTTGTTGACTCGGTCATCTACAAGCTGATGAAGAACCGGCAATTGGCGGGCAAGATCGCGGCGGAGTAGCCGTCAGCGGCTGTAGACAAGGCCCCAATCCTTCTCCGAATACCATTCGTCGCCCTGTCGCTCGGTTTTCCAGCGCAGGGCGCAAACATGTTGCATCCCGCCGCGGCCGAACGAGGCTTCAAGCCGTCTGTAGCTGTCAAATCCGCCGGATACGGCCTCCGCCCAAACGAAAGCCACCGGGCACAGAAACTCCACCGCGTAAGCATCGTCTTCACGGCGAAAAAGGAAAAAGCCGGCATAGGAAGCCAATCCCGTCGGCCCCGTGGCATCGACGTCGGGAACGCCGAGCGGAAAGATTAGCCGACCACCGATCGACAGGTGCTCCACCCAGGGATCGGCGGGACGGTGAACCGCAAAATTGACGTAGACGGCATTGGTCAGTTCGCGTGGCCACTCCACCCCGTTGCCATGGACGACCTTCACATTTGGATAGTCCCGAAGATTGGCCTCAGCGCGCGCCGCCAGTTCCCCGTCGAACTCCACGGCAATCACGCAACCCTCGGCGCCAACGAGCAGGGACATGATCGCTGTATAATAGCCGCTGCCGGCGCCCACATGACAGACCATGTCGCCGCGCCGGAGCGCCAGCTTGTGTATTCCCCGGGCGTGTAGGCTCGGGCTGCCGTTGTTGACGTGCCGCTTGTGCTGAAGCGCAAACAACGCATCCTGATAGACGACGGAGGCATCGCCCGAGGGAACATCGACGTAGCCGTACCAACCTGCCATCCTCCACGGTGGCGGCCCCAGAAAGCGCTCGCGCGGGACAGTCGCGTAGGCCTGCAACAACGCATCGTCGTCCTGAATGCCTTCCTTCGTAAGCACCCGTGATGCATATGCTCTGCGACACTGCGCAAGAGCTTCGTCGTCCATATCCTTCACCATCGCGATGGCCGGCAATATTCACCGAAATGAATTGGCCTATTCACGTCCGTTAAGTTAAGCGGCTCATAACGAGAACAAATATGGAAACACTCGATGTCTGCTAATGCAAGCGCCGCGATTGCCAAAAACGAAGACAGTCCCCGTGGCTTCGCCTTTGCGCTGGTAGCCTATCTTCTGTGGGGTTTCCTACCGATCTACATGAAGGCCGTCGCTCATATCTCGCCGGCCGAGGTCATTGCTCATCGAATTCTCTGGTCCTTGCCCCTGGCAGGTCTGGTGCTCATCGTTCTCGGCCGCACCCAGGATATCCGGATAGCCCTGCGGTCACCGCGGATGCTGGCCATGGCAGCGCTCACGGCAGCGCTGATCACCGTCAACTGGGGTACCTATGTCTGGGCGATCGGCGCCGGCCATTCGCTCGATGCGGCGCTCGGCTATTTCATCAACCCGCTATTCAGCATCCTACTCGGCTCCGTGCTATTGAAGGAGCGGCTGCACCCCATTCAGATCGGAGCGATTGCGTTGGCTGGACTTGCAGTCGTCGTGCTGGCGCTCGATAGCGGCGGTGTTCCATGGGTGTCGCTGACGCTGACGATTTCCTGGGGGCTTTACGCTCTGTTTCGCAAGACGTTGCCGCTCGGCCCGAACCAGGGTTTCTTTCTCGAAGTGCTGATCCTCAGCATCCCGGCGTTTTTCTACATTCTCTATCTCGAACTCGGCAGCGGGGAAGGACACTTCTTTCGCACCGGCGGGGCCGATACGGCCCTGCTGCTCGGTTGCGGCGTCGTTACCGCCGTACCGCTGATGATCTACGCCAACGGCGCCAAGCTGCTGCGGCTTTCGACCATCGGCATCATGCAATACATCGCGCCGACGATGATCTTCCTGATTGCGATCTTCGTGTTCCACGAACCTCTCGGCACCGCACGCATGATCGCCTTCCCACTGATCTGGGCGGGACTCTTCCTCTACAGCTGGGCGATGATCAAAGGGAACCGGGAGCGCTAACTCCCGGCCCTACATCTTCGAAATAACGGCGTCCTCGCCGTCACTGTCGACCGAAGCAATTTCAGCCGCCTGCGCCATGATGCCAGGGATGATCTCGGATATGTCGTCGATGACGAGCGGCTGAACGCGATGGGCGGTGTGGACGAAGCCTTCGTCCGTCATGTGGCGCATGAGCTCCATCATCGGGTCCCAGAAGCCGTTGACGTTGGCAAAGACCATCGGCTTCTCGTGACGGCCGAGCTGCGCCCAGGTCATGATCTCGACGATTTCTTCGAGCGTGCCGATGCCGCCCGGCAGCGCGACGAACGCATCAGAGCGCTCGAACATCGCATGTTTGCGGGTATGCATGTTAGGCGTTACAATCAGTTCATTGAGCTGGCCGAGGGAATGGCGAGTAGCCTCCATGTCGATCAGGAACTCGGGAATGATCCCGGTCACCTGGCCCCCGTTCGAAAGCACGCCGCTCGCCACAGCCCCCATGATGCCCTTGGTGCCTCCGCCATAGACGAGGCGCAGGCCGTAGTCCGCGATTTCCTTACCCAGCGCACGGCCGGCCGCCATATGGCGAGGATCGCTGCCCGGTCGCGAGCCGCAGTAAACACAAATGGAGCGAATGGAATGAGATTGATCTGTCATAGGGGCAAACAACTATTCTCTCTGTCTCCAGTCAAGAAAAATGACGGAAAAGCTGCGTCGTACTATTGCCTTACCGCTTTGACTGCTTGTGCAAAGCAGCGGGAATCGCTAGCAATTTTAGTAAGTCCGGCAAGATTGCCGCCTGGGGAGACGTGATGATGAGAAACCGTGCCGGCTTGCTGGCCCTTGCAGTGCTTGTAATCGCAATTCTATTGATGGTCTTTTTTGTCATGCCCCGCATCGGCGGAGACGCCGCCAAAGTTGGTGATGCAATTAACCAGGCCGGCTCCGAAGTAAAGAAAACAGTCACCGAAACCGCCAAGACATCGCGCCCTTCAGTTCCCGACGATGCAGAGACCACGCAGAAAGTCGGTCGGCTTGCTTCGGAGGCGGGCCAATCCATCTCCGAACTTAAGGCGCTCTTTGCAGACGGCAAGGGTCCGACACAGGAAGTTTTCGAGACAGCCAAGTCGAAGGCGACGACCTCACTGCAGGCACTTGCGGACTTTGCGATTCCTGATGGCACGAACCCGGTCACGGCTGCCGCCGCCACCAAGGCAAAAGACGATGCAGCCAAGGCGCTGACGATCGTCAAGGCGCTACCGGAGAATATTGCCGATGCGGCAACGGCGATCGCAAAAGCCGAAGCGGCGCTGACAGGCTCCCCGGAGCCGGCCAGCGAACCGTCGGTCGCGGCCTCGCCTGCGGAAAACACCAACAAGCTCCCCACTTTCGACGTGCTGCGCGTAGAACCGGATGGCTCTACGGTCATCGCCGGTTCGGCAGTACCGAACAGCAAGCTTGAAATCCTGGATGGGGACAAGGTCGTAGCGACGACGGACGTCGGCCCGACTGGCGATTTCGTTGCGGTGCTCGATAATCCGCTCTCCGCCGGCGACCACCAGCTCGTCCTGCGAGCCACCGGCAAGGATGGCAAAGCTTCGACATCGGAAGAAGTTGCGACCGTATCCGTTCCCACGGATGGCAAGAACTCCGAACTGCTGGCGATGGTCTCCAAGCCGGGCACCGCCAGCCGCGTCATAACCGCGCCCAAGCCGGATACTCAGGTCGCCTCCAATGGCAGTACTGCTCCGAGTTCGTCGGATGCCGCGAGCGCGCCGGCTGGTGCAGGTCCGACGACGGCTAACGATGTCATGGTCAGCGCCGTCGAGATCGAAGGCGACAAGATCTTTGTCGCAGGCATGGCGAAGGCCTCGGCGAACGTCGTCGCCTATGCCGACGACCAGCTGATCGGCAAGGCGAAGGCCGGTCCCGACGGTCATTTTGTTGTCGATGGCGTGATGCCGCTTTCGGTCGGCGATCACAAGATTCGCGTCGATGTTCTCAATGACGCCGGTAAGGTCGCCGTTCGCGCGTCGGTGAATTTCAACCGCCCGGAAGGAAATCAGGTCACTGTTGCCGCGCAGAGCGTGAAGCCTAACGGCGGAAGCGCGGCGGGGACCGTGCCACTGGATGAAAGTACGCTCGGAAAGCTGAAGAATGATGCCGCCAAGGCCTTCTCCCTGCTCAACGGGCTCTTCGCCGACGGCAAGATACCGGGAGTGGAAGAGCTCGCGGCTGCCCGCTCTGCCACCGAGTTCGCCCTGCGTGCCATCGTGGAATTCCGCACCGCGGCCGATGCCACAGCCGACGTCAGGCAGCAGGCTTCGACCACAGCCCAGGCCGCAGCCGATGCCCTGAGCATGCTGCAGGCTCTGCCAAAGGATGCGAAATCCGTCGGCGATGCGCTGGGCAAGCTCGGCGCCGGCATCGCCCAGCTGACCGCTCCTTCCACTGCACCGGCCGCGCCGAATGCACCTGCGACCAACGAGATCGCTGGAGACCAGGGCGGTCCGACGACGATCGAGCAGGCGCCGCTCGCACCGAGCAACGAGACGGTCATTATCCGCCGCGGCGATACGCTCTGGCAGATATCGCGGCGCGTCTATGGTGCGGGCGTTCGCTACACGACGATCTATGTCGCCAACGAGGACAAGATCACAAACCCGGACCGCATCTTGCCGGGACAGATCTTCGGCCTTCCCAAGGATGCCCTGCCGAACGCGGAAGAGCTTCACCGCAAGCGGCTGTCGGGCGAACACCTCTAAGGCGATCCCATCTTGATAGAGCGGCCGGACGGATATCACGTCCGGCCGCTCTTTTCCTGCGGCACCCATTTGTTGTATTGGTCCCGCCAACCCCTGTGTGGCGGTGACGACGATCATGTCCGGCGAGCCTCTTTCGGCATTTCCGCGGCTCCCAAATTTGTCGGCAACGCAGCGCCATCAGCGCCTTTCGGCGGGAGATTCGCATGGCAAACGACAAGACAGTCTCTGATTCCAACCTCCTGCGGACGCTGTTCAATCTGTGGCCCTACATGTGGCCAACAGGTCGCCCGGATCTCAAGATGCGGGTCGTCTGGGCTTCGGTTTACCTCCTCGTTTCCAAGTTCGTACTGCTGCTCGTCCCCTATTTCTTCAAGTGGTCGACCGATGCGCTGAACGGGAAGATGGACCTCGCCGGCAAGCTGCCGGACCTGCTTGTCGGCGCGACGGCGTTGGTCATTGCCTACAACCTCACCCGCCTCATCCAGCTCGGTCTGAACCAGTTGCGCGACGCGCTCTTTGCCAGCGTCGGGCAGCATGCTGTCCGGCAATTGGCCTACAAGACCTTCGTGCACATGCATGAACTGTCGTTGCGCTTTCATCTCGAACGCAAGACGGGTGGACTTTCGCGTGTCATCGAGCGTGGCACCAAAGGGATCGAGACCATCGTGCGGTTTACGATCCTCAACTCCGTGCCGACGCTGATCGAATTTTTGCTGACGGCCATCATCTTCTGGTGGGGCTACGGCTTTTCCTATCTCGCCGTCACCGCGTTCACCGTCTGGGCCTATATCTGGTTCACGATCCGCGCCAGCGACTGGCGCATCGCGATCCGCCGGGCGATGAACGACAGCGATACCGACGCCAATACCAAGGCTATCGACTCCCTCCTCAACTTCGAGACGGTCAAGTATTTCGGCAACGAGGAGATGGAGGCCCGGCGCTTCGACAGGTCGATGGAACGCTACGAGAAGGCGGCCACGGATGTCTGGACCTCGCTCGGCTGGCTCAACTTCGGCCAGGGCGTGATTTTTGGCCTGGGCACGACGGTGATGCTCATCCTGTCGGCCCTTGCCGTCCAACGTGGCGAGCAGACGGTCGGCGACTTCGTCTTCGTCAACGCCATGCTGCTGCAGCTTTCCGTTCCCTTGAACTTCATCGGCTTTGTCTATCGTGAAATTCGCCAGGGGTTGACGGATATCGAGCAGATGTTCGATCTCCTCGAAGTCAAGGCTGAAGTGATGGATGCGCCCGAGGCGGCGCCTTTGGATATCAGGCAAGGTGCCATCTCCTTCAAGGATGTGCACTTTTCCTATGACCCTGCCCGTCCGATCCTAAAAGGTATCTCCTTCGAAGTGCCTGCGGGCAAGACGGTCGCCGTGGTTGGTCCGTCGGGCGCCGGTAAATCGACCTTGTCGCGCTTGCTCTATCGTTTCTATGACATTCAAAGCGGTTCGGTCTCGGTCGATGGCCAGGACATCCGGACAGTGACCCAGAAGAGCCTGCGATCGGTCATCGGGATGGTCCCGCAAGACACCGTCCTTTTCAACGATACGGTTGCCTACAACATCCGCTACGGGCGTCCATCGGCTACTGATGCAGAGGTCAAGGCAGCAGCCGAGATCGCCCAGATCGCTCACTTCATCGATCTGTTGCCCGAGGGCTTTGATACCAAGGTTGGCGAGCGTGGCCTGAAACTCTCCGGCGGTGAGAAACAGCGCGTTGCGATCGCCCGAACGGTCCTAAAGGCGCCGCCGATTCTGATCCTCGACGAGGCAACATCGGCCCTCGACACCACCACCGAGCGCGATATCCAGACCGCACTCGATGTCGTATCCAAGAACCGCACAACGCTCGTCATCGCCCACCGGCTGTCAACGGTTATCGGCGCGGACGAAATCATCGTTCTGAAAAGCGGCGAGATTGCTGAACGCGGCACCCACACCGCACTTCTCCAGAAAAATGGCCTATATGCCTCGATGTGGAACCGCCAGCGCGAGGCCACGCAGGCCGAAGAGCATCTGAAGCAGGTCCGCGAGAGCGATGACATGGGGGTTGTGAACAGGCTTGCTCCGGCGAGCTAGCCTGAATGGACGGCATTTGAGCTGCTTTGCTGTTCAGAAGCCCGTCATAGATGTGTGGTCAAGGAGCCGCAGCATTGCCCCAGCTGCGGTTTCCCTGTAACCAGCGATGAGAAAAGAGCGTCAAAGCACAACGCGATCTTTCAGATTCGCTTGTTGCGCTTTAGTTCTTTGTTTTCACGCATGTCTTTGGCCCGAAACCGGTTGCCGCTTTCGGGAGACATGCTTTAGGAGCGCGGCATAAATGAGCTTGTTCAATACGGTACGCAACACGATCGTTCCGGTGCACAAGGAAGGTTATCCCTTCATCGCCGCCTTCTTCGTCGCCTCGCTCATTCTGGGCTGGATCTTCAAGCCGCTGTTCTGGATCGGGCTGATCCTGACGCTGTGGTGCGCCTATTTCTTCCGTGATCCCGAGAGAATGACGCCGCAGGATGACGATCTCGTCATCTCGCCGGCCGATGGCAAAGTGTCGTCGGTCCAGATGGTCGTACCGCCCGCCGAACTGAATCTCGGCAGCGAGCCGATGCTGCGGATCTCGGTGTTCATGAACGTCTTCAACTGCCATGTGAACCGCTCCCCGGTGCGCGGGCGGATCGTCAGCGTCAACTACCGGTCGGGCAGCTTCGTGAATGCCGAACTCGACAAGGCAAGCGAAGACAACGAACGCAACGGTCTTGTCATCGAAACCTCGCACGGCCAGATCGGGGTCGTTCAGATCGCCGGCCTCGTTGCTCGGCGTATCCTTTGCTGGGCCAATACCGGCGAGCCTCTGGATGCCGGCGAACGCTTCGGCCTGATTCGCTTCGGTTCGCGCCTTGATGTATTTCTCCCGGCCGGCGCAGCGCCCCGGGTGACGCTCGGCCAGACGGCAATTGCCGGAGAAACCGTGCTGGCCGAATTCGGCTCCACCAAGGGCCCGGTCGTCAGCCGTCGAAGCTAGACTGGAGCGCGACATGGAAACGCCCTTCCCGCCTTTCGAGCCCAACGGTCCGCCTGACGATTCGGGCCGCGGACCACGGCTTCGCGAGATCCCGCTTCGCCTTATCATTCCCAATCTCATCACGATCCTGGCGATCTGTGCCGGCCTCACCGGCATCCGCCTTGCATTCGAGAACCGGTACGAGCTTGCGGTCGGCATGGTGCTTCTCGCCGCGTTCCTCGATGGGATCGACGGCCGCGTTGCCCGCCTGATGAAGGCGACGTCGAAGTTCGGCGCGCAGATGGATTCGCTGGCTGATATCGTGAATTTCGGCGTCGCGCCCGCGCTTGTCGTCTATGTCTTTGCACTGGATCAGGCCCGCTCCATCGGCTGGATCGCCGCCCTGATCTACTCCATTGCGGCGGGCCTTCGTCTGGCTCGCTTCAACGTCATGGCCGAGCGCGAGAACAAGGCAACCTGGCAGTCGGAGTATTTCGTCGGCGTGCCCGCGCCAGCCGGCGCAATGCTGGTGCTGCTCCCTGTCTATCTCGGCTTCCTTGGGCTGACGACCGATCGCACTTTCGCTTATTTTTCATCCGTTTATACGGTTCTGATCGCGTTCCTGCTCATTAGCCGCCTTCCTGTCTGGTCGGGCAAGTCCGAGGGCAGCAGGCTGCGGCGTGATCTGGTGCTGCCGGTCATGCTCGGGGTCGTTCTCTACGTGGCGCTACTGTCGAGCTTCACATGGGAAGTCATGGTCGTGACCGCCGTCATCTACCTGCTGACGTTGCCGTTCGGCGCGCGCAAGTGGAAGCGGAAATACGGCACGCTGACCATCGAGGAACCGGGTGTCGGCGAGGACGATATCGGCCGTCACATCTGACATTTTTCAACTCTCCTTTGCCGAAGAATGCCTGACTCAAGCCTCGCGAAATATGCATCGGATACACAATTCCTGATAAGCGGCGCCTCGATTTTGTCGCTATTACACGCAAAAGAGCAATAAATATAAGAGTCTAGGGACAGCACACGTGAGGAGAGTATTGTGACCCCGAAGAAGACAAGCGTCGAACAGCCGGCGAAGTCCGACCTCAGCGCCAACTACCGCCCGCTCGGCCTGAAGGCCGTTCTTGCGGCCGCCCTGATGCTCAAGAGCAAGCCACCGCTCGTCAAGAAGATTGCCTAGGGCGAGGCAAATGCCGCGCTGTCGATGGGACCGACAGCGCCAAGACCAGGCTCTTGCCTCCATGCTTCATTGAAAATCCAACGCGCGTCCTTATCCCGCGCGACGTGGTTGAACCGAACTGCTAGGATGTCCATAGGCCAGTTCGGAGGCGATATGACCGACGTCCAGACAAATCGCAAGCTCAGTGCGATCCTTGTCGCTGATGTCGTTGGCTATTCGCGGATGATGGCAAAGGATGAGGCAGGCACGCTTGCCGCGTTGAAGCATCACCGGCTGTCTGTCTTCAATCCYGAGGTCGAGAATCACAACGGCCTCGTCATCAAGCTTGTTGGCGACGGCGCTCTCGTCGAGTTTGGCAGCGCCGTTGATGCGGTCAAGTTTGCGCTTTCGGTGCAACGCACCGCCGCCGCTTCGGGCAACGACGCCTCCCATCCAGGAATCACGCTGCGCATCGGGATCAATCTCGGCGATGTCGTTATCGATGGTGACGATATTTATGGTGACGGCGTAAACATTGCCGCGCGTCTGGAACCGCTGGCGGAACCCGGCGGTGTCTGCATCGCATCGAGCGTCAGGGAGAACATCGTAGGCCGCGTCGACGCGGAATTCGAGGACGGTGGCGACGTCCAACTCAGGAACATCGATCGGCCAGTCCGGATCTGGAA
Organism: Rhizobium sp. 10N414; assembly: GCF_056394785.1. NCBI lineage: Bacteria > Pseudomonadati > Pseudomonadota > Alphaproteobacteria > Hyphomicrobiales > Rhizobiaceae > Rhizobium > Rhizobium sp. 10N414. The sequence goes on from NZ_JBFTIN010000005.1 coordinate 150,790, forward strand.
ATGGCAGCCGGACGCTCACCCAAGCCCTACCAGTGCTCTCTTGCAAAAGGCAAAAGACAACCTCCGGCCGTCGCTGGCCGTGCTTCCCTTCCAGAATATGAGCGGCGATGTCCAGCAGGAGTATTTCGCCGATGGCGTTGTCGAAGACATGATCACGGCGCTCAGTCGTTTCCGCTCCTTCGCGGTGATCGCCCGCAACTCCTCCTTTATCTACAAGGGCCGCGCGATCGATGTGCGCCAGGTCGCTCGCGAGCTTGGCGTACGCTACGTGCTGGAAGGCAGCGTGCGGCGCGCCGGTAACCGCTTGCGCATTACCGCACAGCTCGTCGAAGGCGCGACCGGTGCGCACCTGTGGGCAGAGCACTACGATGGCTCTGCGGAAGAAATTTTTGATTTCCAGGATCGCATCACTGAGAGCGTCGTCTCGATTGTTGAGCCCCAGATCAAGTCTGCCGAGATCGCGCTTTCACGAAGGGAGCGGCCAGAGAGCATTGAAGCCTATGATTTCTACCTTCAGACCATGGGAAGCTTCTACTCCGACATGCCAGAGCGGAACGACGCCTCCCTCGCCCTGATCAACAAGGCAATCGCCCTCGAGCCTAACAACGCGACCTATCTTGCGACGGCAGTCGGGTTGCTCATGCAACGCGGCACTCTGGGCTGGAAGCTGCCGGGGGTCGAGGATCAGCGAGCACTCTGCGAGAACTACATCGAGCGGGCGCTTGTGCATGGCCACGGCGACGCGTCCGTCGTGGGGATCTGCGGCAATACTCTGATGCAGTACCTGAAGCAGTACGATCGAGGTTTCGAGTTGGTCTGCCAGGCCGTTGCCTTCAACCCCAACAACCTCGACGTCGTCAATTATGCGGGCGTCGCGAACCTCCATTGCGGCAGTCTCGATGAGGCCGTCACATATTTCCTGCGCGCCGAACGACTGAGTCCAAACAGCCTTGGTGCTCATTGGAACCTTACCGGGCTGGCTCATGTCGAAATGGTCCGCGGGAACTATGAAGAGGCTCTGGCCTGGGGGCGCAAATCCATGGCGGCGAATGCCTATTACGGTCCGTGCTTCTGGATGATGATTGCGGCCAATGCAAAACTCGGACGCATGGACGAAGCGCGGCGGCACCTTGCGGGTCTGCTTGCATTCTCGCCCGGCGTCACAGTCGCCCGCATCCGCGCCGGCCAAGCCGCCAAGAACCCTAACCGGATCGAACCGATCCTCACAGGGTTGGCGCTCGCCGGCATGCCGGAAGCCTAGGCCGGGTGGAAGAAGCGGACCAGCAGACTGATCGCCAGCAGCCCCATGACAATGCCGATGATGACATCGAGAACCCGCCAGGCTGCGGGTTTTGCAAAAACCGGCTGCAACAGGCGAGCGCCGTAGCCTAGGCCGAAAAACCAGATGAACGACGCCGTCGCGGCACCGACACCGTAGGCGATGCGGTCTGCACCGCTATAGGGCGCGGACAGACTGCCAATCAGAACGACCATGTCCAGATAGACGTGCGGGTTCAGAAAGGTAAAGGCTAGGCAAGACGCGACTGCAGCCTTCAGACCCAGTGTCTGCGGAGAACCCGCCTGCATCGCGCCGGGATGGAGAGCGCGACGGAATGCCAGAACGGCATACGAACCGAGAAAAATTGCCCCACCTAGCGTCACAGCCGAGATGAGAGTCGGCGACTGGGCAACAAGCGTTCCCAGCCCGGCAACGCCGGCTGCGATCAGCACTGCATCCGATACGGCGCAGATCAGGCACAGGATGAAGACGTGTGAGCGCAGCAGGCCTTGGCGCAGAATGAACGCATTCTGTGCACCAATGGCGATAATGAGCGACGCACCAAGGAAGAAGCCGGAAAGCGCGGCAGAAATGGAGATCATGTGATTTTCCGGAAGAATTATGCGGTGGGATTATCAGCTTAGAAGAAGCTGAGCTGGCCGTCATCCGGCTTTTTCTTTTCAGGCGGCGACGGCAGCTTATCAACAGCCACCTTATCCTGGAGGTCGGACCCCATATTGGTCACTTTGTTGACCTTGTCGGAGACGGGGATCGCCTCGAAGAAATCTTCTTCGACCGGCTTCATCAAGTCGGCGACGTCCCGTGGCTCCTGTGTCTTGCAATCCAGCCAGCGCGAAAAGTCTTCCGGCTTGATGACGACGGGCATGCGGTCATGGATCCGAGCGATGGCGGCATTTGCCGCGGTCGTCAGGATCGCGCCGGTGTCGACTTCCGAACCGTCTGCGGACGACCATGTTTCCATCAGGCCGGCGAACGCCACAATGCCGCCGCGGCGCGGCCTGATCCAATAGGGCTGGGACTTCTCGCCCCTCTCCCTGCCGGGGCGATGCCATTCATAGAAGCCGGAGGCTGGCACGAGCACGCGCCGATGGCGCATCGCCGCACGAAACGACGCCTTGCCGATCGCCGTTTCGGCGCGGGCGTTGATCAACAGCGGAAATTGCTTGGGACCCTTCACCCATCCCGGCGTAAAGCCCCATCGTACGAGCACCGCGCGCCGCTCCGGGAGGTTGCTGCCTTTCTCCCGCGTTTCATCCGAAACGACGACGAGGATGGGCTGGGTCGGCGCAATGTTGTAACGCGCGGGAAAGTCCTCGAGATCCATGATCCCCAGAACTTCCTTCAACTCCTCCGGGGATATTGTCAGGGCATAACGTCCACACATTCTGATGTCTTTGCACTCCGTCCGGCGACGGTCAAGGCTAGCCGCCTCAGCCGCGCGGTGCGAGTAGGATGATTGCCGAGCCGCAAAGGCAGACGAGCGCGCCACCAATGTCCCAGCGGTCGGGCACACGGTTCTCGACGATCCACAGCCAAATCAGAGAAGCCACGATATAGATGCCGCCATAGGCAGCGAAGGTGCGGCCGGCGGCCTCACTCGGCACGAAAATGAGGAGCCATGCAAATAGCGCGAGGGACACCATACCAGGCGCCAGCCACCAGACGGGCTTTGCCATTCTCAGCCAGGCCCAGAAGGTGAAGCAGCCGGCAATCTCGAAAACAGCGGCTGCAGCATAAATGATATAAGTCACGAGGGCTCCATCGAATCGCCGCGTTCAATATCCGGCGGAACGATGGCGGCGCCAAGCACATCCCAACAGAGACCAACGCGGCAACCCCATGAGTTCCATTCCGAAGGCGGCCTCCTCAGCCATCCTCCAGCGCGGCAACCGGTTCCTCCTCGTGCTTCGGCGCAATCCGCCGGCGGCCGACATCTATGCGTTTCCGGGAGGACGGGCCGAACCGGGCGAAACGCCGGAGGAAACAGCGTTGCGCGAGTTGGAGGAGGAGACCGGCATAAAAGCTCGCAGCCCTCACCTCTTCGCGACATACGATTTGAAGACGCACGCCCCTGACGGCGCGGTCGTCAACCACTTCTTTCTTTCCGTATTTCGGGTCGAGGCCGGCGAGACGGCTATCGGCCTTGCGGCCGACGACGCCGCCGATATCGGCTGGTTCACCGTTGAGGAGATCCGCCGGTTACCCGTGCCTCAAAGCGTGCTTGAATGTGCCGAGCGCCTGGCGTCCGGCAGCGAATAAGCAGGTGGAAACTCAAGCAAGCGCCTTGTTCCCGTCACTGTCAGGGTATCAACTGTCAACATGATTCCCGTTCGACGCGCGTTCCTGTTTCTTGCATTGTGCGCAAGCGCCGCCCTACCCGCCCCTGTATGGGCACAGGGTACAACGCCGCCAGTGTTGCCAGAGCAGAGTGCGCCAAAAGCGGTCACCGTGCCATACGACGAAAAGCTATCGCGGCTTGCCGAAGTGTTGGGCTCGGTTCACTACCTGAGGACTTTGTGCAAGGCGGAAAACAGTAGCGAGTGGCGAGGGCGCATGCAGCAACTGCTTGATTCAGAAGCCAAGGACGAGCCGCAGCGCAAGGAACAGCTGACCGCGGCTTTCAATCGCGGATACCGCGCTTTCGCGTCTGTTTACACGGATTGCACGCAGGCAGCCATCGTGGCAGAAGAGCGATACCGTGCCGAAGGTGCAACACTCGCCACAGAAATAACATCAAGGTTCGGAAATTAACGGTTAATTAACCTCTTTTCACTGGCGGCCGTGTCGTTTTGGGAAAAGGCTGATAAGGTCGTTAACTAGGCAGTAAGGCATGCAGTTTGAGGAAATGACAATGGAACCAAGCCTCAATGACATCGACGACATGATCGTTCATGAGAAGACTCAGGCGGCTTTGGAGTACCATAACGAAGCCTGGGCTGATGGCATGGCAGACGGAATCGAACCCGAGATCATCGCCGATACAGCAATCATCCACGCGCTACGGGAAACTATTCGCCTCCATGGCGAGAATAGTGCCGAAGCGCTTCTGGATTCCTTGCGCGAGCGCATGCTTGCCGGCGAGTTTTCTCCGAACCGCACCCTGCAATAACGATCACAGAGAGTTTGATGCATTCCGCTAGGGACAATGCTTCGCGGCCCGCGATCGCGCCGCTTTTGCTTGCAATCGGCCTTAGCGCCAGTAGCTTTCTGACCGGGACTTCGGCCCTGGCACTCTCAGAGCTGCAGAAGACCCCAGGACAGGTTGAACAAAGCGCTCCTGGCCAAGGCGGCGACAAGCCAGCCCCCTCCCCAACCTCACCCGGCGTTCCGATGCCCGACCCGCTGGTCAATTCGCAGGCCGGCCAAAGCAACGACAAGACGCCCGGCGCCGAGGACAGCTCGAAGCCAGTCGAAGTCATCTACGATATCAGCAAGGTCCCCGAGCCCGTTCGAAAGATGCGGGAGCAGATCGTCGAGGCTGCCGCTTCGGGCGATCTCGAGCGGCTGCGCCCCCTGCTCGGCACCGGCGCCACTCAGACACAGGTGACGGTCGGAGAGCCGACGGACGACCCCATCAGCGCGCTCAAGGATCTTTCGGGCGATCCGGAGGGCGATGAGATCCTGGCGATCCTGCTTGATGTCATTTCCACCGGCTTCGTTCATGTCGGCCAGGGCACACCGGACGAAATGTTTGTCTGGCCCTATTTCGCCGAGAAGGACCTGAAGGCTCTGACTCCCCCCGAGCGAGTGGAATTGCTGCGCATCGTTACGGCCGGCGACCTGTCCGACATGCAGGAGTTCGGCGGTTATAATTTCTATCGATTGGGCATCACCCCCGGCGGCAAATGGAAGTACTTCACCGCCGGCGACTGAGGCTTGCGATCCCCTCACCGAAGACATACTTCTGAGCGATAACGAACGCGACAGGTGCGCCATGCCAGCCGTATTTCTGAAGAACCGCTCGCTTATACGGGTGAGCGGTCCGGAGGCCCAATCCTTTCTGCAGAACCTGATCACGACCGATCTTGCCGCGCTCGCAGCGGATGAAGCACGGCCGGGCGCGCTGTTGACGCCGCAGGGCAAAATCCTGTTCGATTTCATGATCTGGCAGGACGGCGATGGGTTCATCATCGATACGGACGATGATCAGCGGGATGCGCTGCTTAAGCGACTGGGGATGTACAAGCTCAGAGCCGCCGTCGACCTTTCGCCTGCCGGCGAGGGCGTCACGGTTTCTTGGGACGGCGCAAATACGGGTCCAGCCGATAGCCGCTTTGCCAAAGCTGGCGTGGCGCTCGTCCGCCAGGCGGGGCAGCACGGTGCCAATGACCGCGAAATCTATGACGCATTGCGCATCGCGAGCGGCGTTGCCGTATCCGGGCAGGACTATGCGCTGCAGGATGCCTTCCCGCACGATGTCCTGATGGACTTTAACGGCGGCCTCTCCTTCAAGAAGGGCTGCTATGTCGGCCAGGAGGTCGTCTCGCGCATGCAGCATCGCGGCACGGCGCGCCGCCGTGTCGTCACCGTGAAAGCCGAGACGGCGCTGCCGCCCTCCGGGACGGAGATCACCGCCGGGGGCAAGCCGGTCGGCACGCTCGGATCGGTCGTCGGAAAAGGCGGCCTCGCGATCGTTCGCATCGACCGTGCCGGTGAGGCCATTGCGACAGCGACGCCTCTATTGGCAGGCGAGACGGCCGTCATTCTCGAACTACCCGCCTGGACAGGGCTGACGTTCCCGTCGGCGGCGGACGAGGCCAGCGCGTGACGACAAGGGCGCCGCGCGCGTGGCAGCGCATGCTCTCGGGCCGCCGGCTTGATCTGCTCGACCCCTCTCCTCTCGACGTCGAGGTGAGCGATATTGCGCATGGGCTTGCGCGCGTTGCCCGCTGGAACGGGCAGACCTCGGGAGATCACGCCTTCTCCGTCGCCCAGCATTGCCTTGTCGTGGAGGATATTTTCCGCCACCTCAACGAGGCGACAGCCGATCAGCGCCTGATGGCGCTGCTGCATGATGCGCCGGAGTATGTCATCGGCGACATGATCTCGCCGTTCAAGTCGGTCGTCGGCGGCGGATACAAGGCCGTCGAAAAGCGGTTGGAAGCGGCCGTCCACCTTCGGTTTGGCCTGCCGCCCCACCCTACGCGCGAACTCAAGGAGAAGATCAAGAAGGCTGACACCATCRCTGCGTATTTCGAGGCAACTCAGCTTGCCGGGTTTACGTCCATTGAGGCAAAGAAATTCTTCGGCCAGCCGCGCGGAATCACAAAAGACATGTTGCTGATGACGCCACTGCCGGCAGTCGAGGCGCAGCGCCTGTTTTGCGAGCGCTTCGAGACAATTGAGGCCATGCGGAGCAGCAAAGCATGACTGTCATCATTGTCGCTCCGCTTGCCCGGATCGCCGAAATGGCAGTCCGGCATGGCGCCCGTGAGATGATCAGCCTGATGGCGAAGGAACGGGCTTTCCACCGGCCTGCCGTGATTCAGGCGCACCGGCATCTTCTCCTCCATATGAACGACATCGCGTTCAAGGGAACCGGTAACCTTGTCGCGCCGGATGAAACGCATGCGCGGGAGATCATCGGTTTTGCCCGCGAGTGGGATCGCGCTGCGCCACTCTTGATCCACTGTTGGATGGGCGTCTCCCGGTCGCCGGCGGCGGCCTTGATTACCGCCCTTTCCGTGTCGCCGGAGCAGGAGGATGCGGCGCTCGTTCGCCGGCTGCGCACTGCATCGCCTTTTGCCACGCCGAATGCGCGGCTGATCCAGATCGGCGATGACCTGCTCGGCCGCGGAGGGCGGCTGGTCGATGCGGTTCGAACCATCGGCCGTGGCGCGGACGCGGATGGAAACGCACCTTTCACACTGGCTTTGGACGAGCCGACCGCTGGAACGTTTTGAGTCGATACCGGTTATCCCTCGAGGAGGTTGATCGATGTCGCTGCAGAACTATCGCGATACGTTTGTGCGATGCTTGGCTACACTCAGGAGCCTGACAAGCGCGCGCGACGAATATGCGTGGTTCCGGTGGCAAGCGATCTATCTCACACGTGATCGATTTTCCTACTTCTTTCGCGGCGATCTGGATGGTGTCAAAGTCCGCTTCCTCGGCCAACAGATAGATTTGACCACCGGCGCCACCAGCTCGGTTCCGATACGTTCGATTGCGCTGTACGGGGCAACATTCGGCCTGAATGAGGCAATCACTGCTTATCGCGGGCCTCAGAAGTCTGTTATCGACGTTGCGCATACCTTCAGCGAAAAAGGCGCTGCAGATTACCAGGCCGAGTTCTTCTATGTCAGGATGCGGCTGCTCTACTCGGCCGATGACAGCCGCACGGGTTTCGGCACCGATCCCAGACTGCGTGAAAACACGAATATCATATTCGTCGGGCTGGAAGATCACGCGACGGCCGACCTGCTCGAAACAAGTCGCGTCGGGCAATGGGTCGCGACGGATAGACCGGTTGCATCAAGCGAGTGGTATGCGGAGCGATACTACTATCACTGACCGGAAAGACTGCCTACTTGATGACGCCGCAGGCAAGGCGCTCACCCGCATCGCCTGCAGGTTGGCTGCGATAGTCATCAGAATTGGCATGAACGATCAGCGCTCGGCCGCGGACGCCATCAGTCTTGCCGTCGAGTGTTACCATGCCGTCAAACACCTGCGCTCGCAGAACGCCATCCTGATCAACATACTGGTTGGGCATGTCGCCGGCATGGGGTCCCATTGCGGACAGCAGGCCGTGCTCGGCATTGGTCGGATTGAAGTGCTTTCCGGCTGACTCGTGATGGCCGGCTGCATCGCAACTGCCGGTCTCGTGGACATGGAATGCGACCCATTTGTTGGCAGGCAGCCCAGCCACTTCGGCTTCGATCAATACGCCGCCATTTGCCGCCGCCGTTAGCGTGGCCCGACCGCTTGCCTTTCCGTCACGCCCGATAAAGTCCGCCGTGGCCGTTTGCTTGTCCTGAGCCATCGCAGCGGAGGAAACGGCCAAGAGCGTCAGAGCCGCGAACGAGAGGATTGTTTTCATTGGAGCTTCCTTTGCATCGTCGTTTCCCAACGTGCGAGGCACGAAGCAGTTCCCAAAACGGCGGCAACGAAAAAGCCGGCTCTGAGGCCGGCTTCGCAAATTCAGCGCACCACGTGATCAGGCGACAGTGTCGAGATCATACTGACCGTATGTGCTCTTATACAGATCGTAAGAGGCGTTCTGCTGGGACTGCGGATAGAAATTACGGCTACCCGTCTCACTTGCAGCCATCATGAAGGCAAGCACGCCATCCGAGAGCTTTGGTGCAAAGTCCTGAGCATTGCTCCCTTCTGAGCCCAACTGCTTCAGAATGCCCGGCTTGTCATCAGCCGCCCGCTCGCCACGGCTCAGCACGCCGTCGCCATTTGTGTCCAATCGCGACAGGGTCGCGAGATACGCATAAGATGTATCACTAACCGATGAAACTTGGCTCATACAAACCTCCATTCACCGCTGTTTCGGTGATGTTTGTACGCAATACGAAATGGAAAAATCTAAGACTAAACGGTCGTTAAACTGATTTGCGCACTGCGTCAATAAGCTGTTAACACGCCATTAACCATGATTGACAAAGTGTGATTTCAGCGCATCCGCCGCGCGCGGTCTGGGCTCAAATGCCCACATTTCCAGGCAGTTCGTGACCAGCAGTCAAATATAATGCCAGCAATATATTCGTTTGCGTTGCAATAGAATTTTAATGCGACCGATGGATTATCTTCGCCACGTCAGCATAGGGGCCGGTCGAATTTGAGATTGCCTAGACGATAAATTTTGGATTGTTTCAGAAGGTCTTTTCATGTCTGGCGCGCCGCGTCGAAACTGCAGGCTGGCAGCACGCTCACAGGGCTCCGCTCACCCTCCCCTCGCTCCCGAAACAAAGATTGCCGAAAATGGACGCTGAAGCCCTTTTCCGGCAACAGTGCACGACCGCCCTCAATGAGGATGGCTCTGCCAACGCTGAGCGCCTGATGAATCTTGTCGCCGAGACATATCGACTGCAGGCAGGAAAGAAGCGCGCCGCGGAAGACCATTCGCACCTGCTGAGCGAAGAAAACACCACGATTAAAGGCAGCCTCGTTGCCACGAAAGAAGATCTCGCGGAACAGCAACGCCTGTTCGGGATCGTTCTCGACAACCTGCCGCAAGGTCTGAGTGTCTTCGACACTGAGCAGCGATTGATCGTCTGCAACACGCGCTTCCGACAAGTTTTCGGCTTCAGCGTCGAAGCTGCCTCTCCCGGCGCCTCGCTGAAAACACTCATCTCGATGATCCGCGGCACCGAGCGGATCGAGAAAAAGGTCTCGCGTCTGCGCGCCGCCACCGAAGGTGGACATATCCGCCACCGCGAATGGATCATGGAAGACGGGCGCACCATCCAGAGCGTCATCACCGTCCTCCCCGATGGCAGCAACATTTCCATTCATGCGGACGTTACCGAAGACCGAAAGGCGGCCGAGCGCATAGCTTATCTCGCTCATCACGACCCGCTGACCGGACTGCCGAACCGCATCAGCCTCAGGGAGCGCATCGACGCCGCGCTGGCCGCCTGTAAGCCGGACGAGCAGATTGCCCTTGTGCACCTTAATCTTGACCGCTTCAAATCGATCAATAACACCCTCGGCGTTTCGGCCGGTGACAAGATCCTGCGGCAGGTGGCTGAGCGCATCCGCATGTCGGCAGGCGGTAATGTGCTGGCGCGCCTCGGCTCGGACGAATTCGCGATTCTTCAATCCGGACGGCAGCAGCCATGGAACGTCACGGCTCTGGCCGACCAGATTCGCCGCGAACTCTCGGAGCCGTTCTTTCGTGGAGACAAGGCCGTTGAACTCAGCGTGTCGATGGGGATCGCAATCAGTCCGCAGGACGGAATTGAAACGGACACCCTGCTGAAATACGCCGGCGTCGCACTGTCGCATGCCAAGAGCAGCGGTGGAAAGGGCGAGCGCTTCTTCACGGCCGAAATGGAAGCGCAGATCGAAGCACGGCATACACTGGAAGCGGATTTGCGCAAGGCGATCGAAGGCGAGGAGTTCGAGCTTCACTATCAACCGCTCTATGACCTCGGCCAACAGAAGATCTGCGGTTTCGAGGCGCTTCTGCGATGGAACCACCCGACGCGCGGACGGGTGCCGCCCATGGAGTTCATTCCCCTTGCCGAGGAGGTTGGCCTCGTGGTCGATATCGGACGCTGGGTCATACGCCGCGCCTGCCGCGATGCCATGGATTGGCCAGAAGATATCAAGGTTGCGGTCAACGTATCGGCGATCCAGTTTACGAACAGTGATTTGCCGAGCGATGTCGCCGCGTCGCTGGCCGAAGCGGGGCTGCCAGCTAACCGTTTAGAAATCGAGATCACCGAAAGCGTGCTGATGGAAAACCTCGATGAGGCCCTGCCTGTACTGCACGCGCTCAAGCAGAGCGGCATCCGGATCGGCATGGACGACTTCGGCACCGGCTATTCGTCGCTGAGCTATCTCCGACGGTTCCCCTTCGACAAGATCAAGATCGACAAGTCGTTCGTCAACGGTATCGTTGAAGACAAAGAAGCCTTTGCGATCATGCGTGCCATCATCCTTCTCGGCGATGCGCTCGGCATGCGCGTGACCGTGGAAGGCGTCGAAACGGCCGAGCAGTTGGCCATGCTCCAGCGCGAAGCCTGCGATGAAATCCAGGGCTACCATATCAGTCCGCCACGGCCGGCCGTGGACGTACCTTACCTGTTGACTTGGCCGCAGGCGCACCCGAGCGCCCGCGCCAGCTAGTACGCTCTTCGTTGCGACTCGTGGTTCCTGCGTTTATGGAAGGACACCCTCTTCCCACGCGGTGATCCCATGTTCCAGGCGAAGGCCTTCGCTCCATTTGAAAAGCTTGCCGCCGCGCTCGTACCGCATTCGTCGGAAGGCGATGACGGCTCGCATGACGTGGCGCATGTCTTGCGCGTTTTCAAGAACGCCATGCGCATTCAGGCTGTCGAGGGTGGCGATGCCAGGATCCTTGCGGCTTCCGTCCTCCTGCACGATTGCGTCGCCGTGGAGAAGAACTCCCCCATGCGCTCAAAGGCGTCCGCTTTGGCAGCAGCGAAGGCCTCGGCCGTTCTCGCGAAGCTTGGCTGGGCCAGTGACGACATCACCGCCGTTGCGCATGCGATTGTCGCGCATAGCTTTTCCGCCAATGTTACGCCCGAGACCCTGGAGGCAAGGATCTTGCAGGATGCCGATCGCCTGGATGCGATCGGCATGGTCGGCGCGGGACGCTGCTTCTACATTGGCGGCCGAATGTCCTCCGCGCTCTACGATCCGTTCGATCCGGCAGGCAGCAACCGCGAGCTTGACGACAAGCGCTATGTCATTGACCACTTCCAGACAAAATTGTTCAAACTCGCGGACGGCTTTCAGACGAAGGCCGGGCGGGCGCTCGCGGCCACACGCGACCAGCGCCTGCGCGACTTCCTTGCGGCTTTCATGGACGAAATCTAGGAGCACTTGATGCGTATTACAGGCCTTTTCATCTATCCGCTCAAAAGTGCTCGGGGTATCGCGCTGCAGTCCTCGGAGATCGATGCATTCGGGTTGCCGGGCGACCGGCGCGCCATGATCACCGATCGGGACGGACACTTCATCACCCAGCGGGAGTTGCCCGATCTCGCTCGCATCGCCGTGCAGGCGGGACCGTCGGGCCTCCATCTCACCATGGGCGACAAGAAGATTGACGCGCAGATTCGAACGGCCTCAAAACGGATGGACGTCTCGATCTGGAAGTCCATCGTCAATGCGGCGGTTGCCGATGATGCTGTGAATGCTGAACTTTCGGCCTGGCTCGGGCGAGAGGTGAGACTGGTGTTCTTCGATCAGGATGCCAAGCGTTCCGCCAGTGCGGAATGGGCCGGCGAAGGCACACCGGTCACATTCGCCGATGGCTACCAGATCCTTGTCACCACGACAGGCTCCCTGCGGGCACTGAATGCCGATCTCGAGGCGCACGGCGAAGGGCAAGTGGGCATGGAGCGGTTCCGGCCCAATATCATCCTTGATACCGAGGAAGGTTGGCAGGAAGACCGGTGGGCTGCGATTGAGATCGGCGGCATTCGTTTCGATCTCGTCAAACCTTGCGCACGTTGCATCATGACCACCCAGGACCAATCGACCGGATCGCGCGACGTTCCTAGTCCGATGCCCGCCATGGGGCGCATTCGGATGTCTGCGGACCGGCGTGTACCCGGTCCGCTCTTCGGCTGGAATGTCACGCCTCGCGGGACCGGTCGGATTGCGGTCGGCGATACAGCCAAAGTCATCGAGGAGAGGCCCGAAGGCTGGGCCTTCAAGGTCCGCAACCGCGGCTAGGCGCGAAGCTGCGCGAGTGCCTCATCGATTTCATCCGTGATAGCCGGCGATAACGGGCCTTTGGCCAGCGCGCCGGCGTTTTCTTCAACCTGGGCAACGGTGCGAAAGCCCGGGATCGGCAGGGTTCGGGGCGAGCGCGCCCACAGCCACGCCAGGGCGCCTTGTGTGAGAGTTCGACCATCGGACTTCAGCAACTCGCGAACCGCTTCCAATCGCGCCGCAAATTCCGGCGCGATCCGGCCGTCCTTGAAGTAGACCATCCAGTCAAGGCTCGCGCCGCGAACATCCTTCTCACCGATTTTCGTGTCGGCGCCAAATTTTCCGCTGAGCAAGCCCATCGCGAGCGGCCCGCGGTTGATCGAAATCAGCCCCTGCCGTTCGATCACCGAGATCATGTCAGGCATCGGCTCGAAGACGTTCATCGTGTGTTGGACGGAAACAAAACCCGGGCGTTCCGCGTGTCGCGCGGCACGATCGGGATAATCCGTGCTCCACCCGAAGGCGTCGATCTTCCCCTCGTCACGCAGCGTCTCAAGGGTTTCGAAGACCTCGTCCGACTGCTCGAGCGGAAAGTCGTTCAGATGAAATTGAAGCAGATCGAGGCGATCCCGTTTCAACCTGCGCAGCGACGTCTCGGCCGAGCGGCGAATGAAGACAGCATCGGCGAAGGCGCCGGTTGCCTGCTTCGTCTCCGGATCGGTGGCAAAGCCGAACTTGGTCGCGATGACAATGTCGCTGCGACTACCGATCGCACGCCCGAGAACTTCCTCTGAATGCCCGGCCCCATAGTTCGAAGCCGTATCGAAGAAACGGATGCCGAGTTCGATCGCGCGATGAATGGCGGCGACGGACTCGTCGTCATCGACCTCGCCCCAGCCGAGCGGCGTGTCGCCGGCATAGAAGGGACCGCCGATTGCCCAGCAGCCCATACCCAACCGGGGTATTTCATGATCGTTCCAGAGATTTATCGTCGTCATCGCATCCGGTTTGGTCAGCATCGCATTCCTCCAATCGCTGGGCTCCATGCGATCGAAATAGGAAGATGCGTGAGACACGTAAAGCGCCTGATCCGAATGATGTTTTTCGCCAATGAAAAACGGTCGGTCAGGCGGACAATTCGTCCTGCGGTGCGGCCGCCTTGAGTGCTTTAAGAGCTGCCTGTACGAAGCCCTCGCGCGCAGCTGCCGCTTCCACGCCGCGCGGCTCATAGACATGGCGATGGAGAAAGAATGCCGTCAGGCGGAACGCCGCGCTGAGGCCGTCGATATCAGCCGCGCGGTTTTCCTCACTGTTCAGGAATGGTGGCAGGAGCAACATCTTGTCCGCCCAGGGAGTACCCGCAGTCCGGCTGACCGCCCTGCCCGACTTCGGCGACACATAAGCAAGGTCGGAACGACTACCCGTCGCGGCGCACTCGGTCAAATCGAGACCAAAGCCGAGGTCGTTCAGAACGGCAAGCTCGAAACGGACGAAGAGCTCACCGGCATCCGCCGGATTGTGGAGATTGTCGAGGATGACTTCGAGCGCTTCGAAGAGATGCGGATGCGGATCGCGCTCCGGCAGCAAGCGCAGCAGTGCGCCCATCGCCTGCACGCCATAGACGGCAGTCGCCGTTTCCATCAGCCGCGCGGCCCGTAATGTCAATGGCTCTACACGGAATTCGCCAAGGTGCTCGTCTAGGCGCGCACGCCACGTAACCTCGACCTCGTTGCCGGGTTGAAGAACCGGTTGCATGGCACGAGACCGACCAGAGCGGACCATGCCAAGATGGCGTCCGCGCTCGCGCGTCATCACCTCGGCGATGACGCTGGTCTCGCCATGGCGCTTGACGCCCAAGATGATTGCCCGGTCATGCCACTGCATCGGAAGCGAACCCTAAATTTACGATTCGATCCTAACGCAAGACCATTGCCCTGTCATAAAAAGGCATTCAGGCGCTGGCTGGGAACAGTTTCTGGAGGAAGTCGCGCATCGCCGATTCTCCAAACGGCTTGACGAGCAGCGGCACGTTCCGAAGGTCTTCGGGGAAGTCCTTTGTATCGGAATAACCGCTCACAAACCCAAAGGGGATGTTGCTGTTCGCCAGATGACGGGCAAAGTCGAAGCTCATGACTTCGCCAAGATTGACGTCCAGCAGCGCGAAATCGAAGGTCGCGGTCTTGGTCGCCTCCATCGCCTGTTCAAGGCTGCTGACGATTCCAATCGTTTCCACGCCCACCTGGCGGAGAATATCCTCCGCCTCCATCGCGATGATCAAACTGTCCTCGAGGACAAGAACACGGTTTGCCTTCATACCCAATACGCCCCTCGCTGAGTATCAACTAAGATGCTCGGCACCTGCATTTCCCGGATTTCAACCTCTGACGCCCCATGGCTCATTGGCGACGACTATATACCGCTTAGCTTGCATAGCCGCTTTTTCGTTTCGGGTCGATAAAAAGCAAGGCAGGAAGAAAGATGGCAGGGTGACCTTACGGGCGCGCCGCTCAGAAGGCATTTAAATAAGACATGTCGCTTACAGCTATTATATGAACGGACGGCCCCTCTCTCCAAGCCCCTCCCAACCGGCAGCGGCCTTAAGCCCCTCCCCATCAAGCACCTCGCAGGCACGCTCCTGCCAGCGGATGAGGTTGCGATTGGCGAGCTTTTTCAATGTCTTGTTTGTATGCACGATCGAAAGTCCCAATGTATCCGCAACGTGTTGCTGCGTGATTGGAATCGATGCGTGGCCGTTGAAGAGCTTCAGCTGCCTGCCGCGCTCGAACAGGAAAGCGATGAGATAGGCGGCGCGCTCGAGCGCTGTCCGGCGACCAATGCTCAATAGGTGTTCGTCAAGGATACGTTCTTCCTGGGCAGCAATCCAGGTGATGTCGAAGGCCAGGGACGAATGCTTGTTGTAGAGGGTCATCAGCTTGTCGCGCTCGAAAACGCAAAGCGATACAGGCGACAATGCCTCGACGGAGTGCTGCATCTCCCCCATGATCGTTCCCTGAAGACCGATCAGATCACCCGGCATCACGTAGTTCAGGATTTGCCGGCGTCCGTCCTCCAGCGTCTTGTAGCGAAAACCCCAGCCGGAAAGGACGGTGAACAGGTGAGCGCTGTGCGCACCCTCGACTATGATCGTGGCACCAGCATCCGCGGCCAGCTCGCCTCTCTTGAATTTCGAAACGAAGTCGAGTTCATCGGCGGTGAACTCCCGAAAGACCCGGTTGGCACGCAGCGGACAGTGCTCGCAGGGCGTTTTGAACGAGTGGGTGGGACGCGCGGTCGGCATACAGGCCCTTGTGCTCGAATGAAGGACGCTGCCGGAATTGGCAGCGCTCCCGACGAGAACACGCAAATGGCAAGGGTTGTTCCACCCGCGCGGGAATTTTTAACGCAGAAACAACGCGGTAGAAGCCGTCAACTTACGTCGGAAAATCCAGACCCATTTCGCGGAAGCGCTCGGGGTCATCGCCCCAATTTTCACGAACCTTCACGAACAGGAAGAGATGAACCGGCTGCTCGAGGATTTCGGAGAGCTCTCGTCGGGACGCCGACGAAATCGCCTTGATCGTTTCGCCACCCTTGCCGAGCGCGATCTTCTTCTGGCTATCCCGTTCGACGTAGACTACCTGCTCGATTCGAACCGAGCCGTCCTTGCGTTCTTCCCACTTTTCCGTCTCGACATGCGACGAATATGGAAGCTCCTGATGCAGACGCAGGAACAGCTTCTCGCGGGTGATCTCCGCAGCCAGCTGGCGCATCGGAAGGTCGGAGATCTGGTCTTCGGGATAGTACCAGGGGCCTTCTGGCAGCGTCTTTGCCAGATAATCCATGACGTCGTCACAGCCGGAGCCGTTCTCGGCCGAGATCATGAAGGTATGCGTGAAGTCAATCTTCTGGTTGGCCGCCGCCGCAAGCGCCAGCAGATCTTCGCGTTTGACCCGATCGATCTTGTTCAAGACGAGAATCTTTGGCTGATGTACCTCCTTGAGGCCCTCAAGAATGGCTTCCGCATCGCCGCGCAGACCACGTTCGCTGTCGATCAGCAGCATGATCAGGTCAGCATCCTTTGCGCCGCCCCAGGCTGATGTCACCATCGCGCGGTCGAGCCGCCGACGCGGCTTGAAAATGCCGGGCGTATCCATGAACACGACCTGCGCATTGTTGTGGATCGCGATGCCGCGCACGATGGCACGCGTCGTCTGCACCTTATGGCTGACAATCGAAACCTTGGCGCCGACGAGGCGATTGACCAGCGTGGACTTGCCGGCGTTGGTCGCTCCAATCAGCGCGACAAAGCCTGACCGTGTGGCACCCGCAGTTTCAGGGGCGTCGTCCGCCATATCGTGTTCTTCCGTCATTTGTCCCGTCAGTTTCCGGCAGAGGACCTCTGCCAAATGCCTTCGCGTTCCAGCATTCGCGTGGCTGCGACCTGTTCCGCGGCCCGCTTTGAGCGTTCGATGCCCGTTTCGGGCTTAACACCTGTGACCTCTACCGTCACCGTGAAACGCGGATCATGATCCGGTCCGGTGCGTTCTTCAACCCGGTAGATCGGCGTGATGCCGAATTTGGCGTGCGACCACTCCTGCAATTCGGTCTTCGCGTCGCGCCGCGCGCCGTCGGCGCGCGCTGCCCGCTTTTCCCAGAACTTCAGGATGAAACGCCGGGCGACCTCCAGGCCGCCATCGAGGTAGATCGCCGCAATAAGGCTTTCGACGACGTCGGCTCGCACGTTCATCATGCGCTTGCCGGTCAGCTTCTTGACGTCGGCGCCAGTGCGGATGAAGAGATGCAGGCCGAGTTCATCAGCGACCTCAGCACAGGTGTCGGCACTGACGAGCTGATTGAGGCGCACCGAAAGTTCGCCCTCGGTCGCCGTACCGAACGTCCGGAAGAGCAGTTCGGCAACGCAGAGGCCGAGGACTCGGTCACCGAGGAACTCCAGCCTCTCGTAGTTGCCGCCCTTCTGCGTGCGGGCACTTGCATGCGTCAGTGCCCGATCCAGCCGCTCCTTTTCGGCGAACTCGTGACCGATCAGGGCTTCAAGCCGTGTTCGATCCGCCGCCGAAAGCGTCTGTGACTTGCTCATTCAACGCCCTTGAACAGACGATCCCACCGCATGTTCGTCGGCCACTTCCAGATCTCGCGGAACGAGGTGTCGTTGCCGAGCGAGAAGAAGATGACGCTCGCGCGACCGACCAGATTTTCCGCAGGCACAAAGCCAACGTCGAAGCGGCTGTCGAGCGAATTATCGCGATTATCGCCCATCATGAAGTAATGGCCTTCCGGAACGATAAACTCGCGGGTGTTGTCGCCACGCGAAACCGGGGACTGATCCAGCGTGTCAAAGCTGACGCCGTTATCCAGCGTCTCGCGATACACCGGCACATCCTGGCCCGGATCCTGCGCGTAGTCGGAATTGAACGTGCCATTCGGCACCCTCGGAACCGCCGTGCCGTTCACGTAGAGGACGCCTTCCTTGACCTGAATGCGATCACCGGGAAGACCAACCAGCCGCTTGATGTAATCGACGTCGGGGTTCGGCGGGAACCGGAAGACAACGATGTCGCCGCGCTTCGGCTCGCTCGCGAAAATGCGACCGCTGAAGAGGTTCGGCGAGAACGGCAGCGAGAACCTCGAATAGCCGTAGGCAAACTTGTTGACGAAGATGTAGTCACCGACAAGCAGTGTCGGCATCATGGAGCCGGACGGAATGGTGAACGGCTGAAAAAGCACCGTTCGGATAACCATCGCCAAAATCAGCGCCTGGGCGATGACCTTGATGTTTTCCCATAGGGCGTTCGGCTTGGTTTCGACTTTTTCGGACACGCAGTCTTGTTCCTTCAATGCACCGCCAGGGCGCAACTCTTGTTTGCTTCTCTCTAGCGGCTTCGACCGATTGCGGCAATGGCGCCAACATTAAAAGCGACTCTACGTCGCTGCTCAGACATCTTCCGGCAGGGCCTCAATGATGACGAACGCCTGCGCCATGGGATAATCATCCGTTATCGTCAAATGAATGGCAGCCTTGTGGCCAGCCGGCAGCAGCGACTTCAGCACATCGGCCGCGCCGCCCGTCAGCCGCATCGTCGGCTTGCCGCTCGGCAGGTTCACAACGCCGAGATCCTTCCAGAACACACCTTGCGCCATGCCCGTCCCGAGAGCCTTGGAGCAGGCTTCCTTGGCGGCGAAACGCTTGGCATAGGAGGCGGCGCGATTGGCGCGCCGATCGGACTTTGCCCGCTCAATCTCGGTGAAGCAGCGATTGGTGAAGCGCTCGCCGAAGCGTTCGAGGGATTTCTCGACGCGCCTGATATCAATGAGATCGCTGCCGATACCGATGATCATACGGTTTCCTGCACTGGATTGGACAGCCGCACGCGGGCACGCGTCATAAGGCGTTCGCGGCGGCGCGTCTGAAAGCCCTTCACGGCATAAAAGGTTCCGAAATAAACGATGACGGAGGTCAAGAGCGCCGGCGGGATGGAGCCGACAAGCATCGGTTCGAGCACCGGTTGCCAGAGTTCGCTGAAATGCAGCTCATGAAACAGCGCCCCAAGGTCGATCGAATGCCCTTGCATCGTATCCTGACGCGCAAGCAGCAGGTGACCGATCTCCCAGGTCGCGCCCCAGATGAACGGATAGGTCAGCGGATTGCCGAAGGCAGCACAGCCAAGAGCAGCGGCGACCATATTGCCCGCGAATAGATAGCTGAGTACGAAGGCCATGATAAAATGAACGCCGATAAAGGGCGTCCAGGAAACGAAGATCCCTGCGGCTACGCCCATGGCGACGGCGTGCGGCGACGCCGTCAAGCGCAGAACACGCATCGTGAGATAGCGGAGCGGCCGCAAGAATCCCTTGCGAGGCCACAACAACTCGCGCATCTTTTCACGAAATCCGGCAGGTTTTCGACGTCTGAACAGCATGGCGCGTATGTAGTGCAACTCGCACCAGCGTTACAAGAGCGTCAAACTATCTCAGTCATTATTTGATCACTGCAGACTGAGCACTCACCAGGGGCGCGATATGCAATACGCCCCTTTCATTCCTCAAGTATAGAACCGATATTAACGGGTGCGAAACATACCACGGTCAACCTGACGCTGACGATATTCAAGATCGATACGGTCAAACGAGCCGTTCAGATAGTCCATTTCGCGTTCTTCAGTGGTCGGAGCGCGCAATGCGCGGGCGATCTTCTTGATCGGCTTAAACATTTCTTTGCCTCATCTTCTGTTCGTTTCCTGATGACTGGAAGATAGGCGCTCGCAGCAGCAATTACCAACGCTCTAACAAGGGCACAGCCATGCGATTCACGCATACCAAGCCTTATATCAGTGCGTTTTCCGTCATGAAACGATCACAAAATGTGCAAATGCCAAGTGTGGCGGTTGCCGACTTACTCGTAAAGCCGGCGAACCGTCGCGACGCACTCGAGGTCCTTCAGCTGGGCAAGCAGCTGGTTCAACTGCCGAAGGTCCCACACTTCGACGTCGAGCGTCATTTCGGTGAAGTCGGTTGCGACGCGCACCGTATTGAACACCCGAATATTGACGTCGACGCCAGCAACGGTCTGGGCAAGCTTTGCCAACGTACCGGGCTCATTCAACGCATTGACCATGATGCGCGCCATGAAACGCGACTTGTTGGCCTCGTCGAGATCCCAGCGAACATCAATCCAGCGGTCCGGCTGATCGTCGAAACGTTGCAGCGTCGGTGACTGGATCGGATAGATCGTAATGCCGTTGCCTTTTTCCGTCGTATTCATGATCCCGACGATGCGGTCACCGGGTACGGCGCCCGTCGGCGCAAACTGCACATCAACATTGCTCGAAATGCCGCGGATCGGCACCGTGTCCATTTCCAGAGCACTGAGATCTGCACCATCGATGCCGGACTTCGGCTTGCCGGGGATCTTGAAGATCATGCCGGAGGCGCTGCGAACGTTGAACCAACCGTCGTCACCGCTCGGCTTGGCCGTCACGCGTTCTTCGAGATGATCCGGATAGACGGCGCGCAATACGTCGAGCGACGACATTTCACCGCGACCGACCGCAGCGATGGCGTCTTCCACATCCTTCTGGCCAAGGCGATGGAGCGCGGGCTTCATCGCTTCACGGGAGAAGATCTTGCCTGCTCGCTCGAAGGTGCGCTCCAGGATGCGATGGCCGAGACCGGCATATTGTTTGCGGATTGCAAGTCGGGTGGCCCGGCGGATCGCCGCACGCGCCTTGCCCGTTACCACGATCTCTTCCCAGGCAGCAGGCGGCACCTGCACGCCGGAGCGAATGATCTCGACCTCGTCGCCATTCGCCAGTCGTGTCACGAGAGGCATGATGCGCCCGTTGATCTTGGCGCCGACGGTCGTGTCGCCGATATTGGTGTGAACGGCATAGGCAAAGTCGATCGGCGTCGCACCCCGCGGCAGCGCGATCAGCTTGCCCTTCGGCGTGAAGCAGAAGACCTGGTCCTGGAACAACTCAAGCTTCGTGTGCTCCAGGAATTCTTCAGGACTGTCGCCTTCCGCCAGCGCCTCGATCGTGTGCCGTAGCCATGAGTACGCGTTGGACTCGCGCGAGAGGATATCGTTGTCGGAAGTCGAAGCCCCGTCCTTGTAGAGCGTATGGGCGGCAATACCGAATTCCGCGATCTCGTGCATGCGCTTGGTACGGATCTGCAGCTCGATACGCTGCCTGGATGGGCCGACGATCGTCGTGTGCAGCGAACGGTAGTCGTTCTGCTTCGGCGTCGAGATATAGTCCTTGAAGCGCCCGGGGACGACGCGCCAGCGGGTGTGGACGATGCCGAGCGCGCGGTAGCATGCGGAAATATCTTCAACGATGATACGAAAGCCGTAGACGTCGGACAGCTGCTCGAAGGACAGCGACTTCGACTGCATCTTGCGGAACACGGAGTAAGGCTTTTTCTGTCGTCCCTTGACGATGGCGCCCGTCAGCCCGTTCGTAACCAGCAGATCGCCCAATTCGGTCTCGATCTTCTTGACCAGACCCTCGTTGCGCTTGGAAAGCTCCTCGAGCCGCCTGGTGACGGTCTCATAGGCTTCGGGATTGATGTGGCGGAAGGAAAGGTCTTCCAGCTCCTCGCGCATGTCCTGCATACCCATGCGCCCGGCCAGCGGCGCATAGATGTCCATCGTCTCCTCGGAAATGCGCGCGCGCTTTTCCGGCGACATGTGGTCGAGGGTGCGCATGTTGTGCAGGCGATCTGCCAGCTTGACGAGCAGCACGCGTACGTCGTCGGAGATGGCAAGCAGCAGCTTGCGCAGGTTTTCTGCCTGTTTCGCCTTCTTGGTGACGAGGTCGAGCTTCTTGATCTTCGTCAGCCCTTCGACCAGCCGACCAATATCCTCGCCAAAGAGCTCATCGATTTCGGCGCGGGTGGCTGTCGTATCCTCAATGGTGTCGTGAAGCAGCGCGACTGCGATCGTCGACTCATCGAGATGCATGTCCGTCAGAATGGCGGCGACTTCCAGCGGATGCGAGATGTAGGGATCGCCGCTGGCACGCTTCTGTTGCCCATGCTTTTGCATTGCATAGACATAGGCTTTGTTCAGCAGGGCTTCGTTGGCGTCGGGCTTATATTTCTGAACCCGCTCCACGAGCTCGTACTGCCGCATCATCCCGAAACCACTCCATTACAAACGAAAAGCGCGCCAATCACGGATTGGCGCACATGATATGCGATAATATGCCGAAGCTATAATCGTGCAAGGTTGACGATTAGTAATCGTCGCTCTTTTCCGGTGGCACCAGGCCTTCGATGCCAGCCAAAAGCTCCTCTTCCGACATCTGGTCGAAGGTGATCGTTTCCGGCAGGTCTTCCTGCTCTTCGCTGTCGGCCGCAGCGACGCCGCCGGCTGCGATGAGGCTCGCCGGATCGGGCTCGGGCTCGTCGATTTCGACATGCTTCTGCAGCGAGTGGATCAGGTCTTCCTTGAGATCGTCCGGCGACAGCATCTCGTCCGCGATCTCGCGCAACGCCACGACCGGGTTCTTGTCGTTGTCGCGATCGATCGTGATCGAGGCACCCTGGGAAATCAGCCGGGCACGGTGGCTGGCAAGCAGAACCAGCTCGAAGCGGTTCTCAACTTTATCAATGCAGTCTTCTACGGTGACACGGGCCATTGCCTGTCCTTTACGTCGTGATCTCGGGATTAACACGCCCGATACAATTAAAACCGGGCAAATTCAAGTTTTCATTGCACGACGCCTCTGCGGGCGAATGAGACGAATTTTGGAACGAAAGCGGATTTCGACCAGAAGTTGCTTGGAATATCACGAATCGTGCCCTAAATCTTTCTTATATGAAAAGTTCATAAAGTACGATTTGTTCCAGGCGGCCTCATAACTCATTGTTTTGTTGGGTTTTTGACGGAAGCACGACGATTGCTCACATTGGATTGGTACGGGATGTTTGATCCACGCGAAAAAATTGCTCTTTTTATCGATGGCGCCAATCTCTACGCTGCGTCCAAAAGTTTGGGTTTCGATATCGACTACCGCAAGCTGTTGAAGGCGTTCCAGAAACGCGGCTATCTCCTGCGCGCCTACTACTATACGGCCCTCATCGAGGACCAGGAATACTCCTCCATTCGCCCGCTGATCGACTGGCTGGATTACAACGGCTACAAGGTCGTGACGAAGCCGGCAAAGGAATTCACGGATTCGATGGGTCGCCGCAAGATCAAGGGCAACATGGATATTGAGCTTGCGATCGATGCCATGGAGCAGTCGGAAACCGTCGATCATCTCGTCATCTTCTCCGGCGACGGAGATTTCACGACGCTCGTCGAGGCGCTGCAGCGGCGGGGCCGAAAGGTCTCGGTCATCTCAACGATGGCAACACAACCTCCAATGATTGCCGACGATCTGCGTCGTCAGGCAGATCACTTCATCGACCTTCTATCGCTGAAGAGCGAAATCGGGCGTGATCCTTCAGAGCGACCACCGCGGCCAACCGAAACGGCAACGCCAACCGATCTGGAAGCTTGAAGCCAGCAATTCACCGCCGGCTATGCCTTTGACTAGCCGTTATCCTTGAGAAGACGGCTCTTCTGCCGGTTCCAATCGCGTTCCTTCTCGGATTCGCGCTTGTCGTGCAGCTTCTTGCCCTTGGCGAGCGCCAGTTCCATTTTGGCGCGGCCGCGATCGTTGAAATAGATCTTCAGCGGTATCAGGGTCATGCCTTCGCGATTGATCCCCGCTCGCAGACGGTTGATCTCGCGGCCGGAAAGCAGGAGCTTGCGGCGGCGGCGCGGCTCATGATTGAAACGGTTCGCCTGCAGATATTCCGGCAGATAGGAATTGATCAGCCAGATCTCACCATCCTCATCCGAGGCATAGGATTCTGCGATATTGGCCTTGCCCTCGCGCAACGACTTGACCTCGGTGCCCTTGAGCACGAGTCCAGCTTCGTAGGTATCGATGATCTCGTAGTTGAAGCGCGCCTTGCGGTTTTCCGCCACGATCTTCTTGACCACGCGCTCGCTGCCTTTGGGGGCCATGACACATTCCAAATGCTTAGGGGCGCGACGACCGCGCCCTTCTCTCTTCTCCCCTATGTAGGGGAACATCGACCGCCTGTGAAGGCGGGCCGAATGGCTTGCCTCAGTTCAGCAGGCCGGCATGGCGCATGGCTGCGTCAATCGCCGCTTCCGTCGCAGGTTCCAGTGTCGAAATCAGCGGCGAACGCACGTTGCGGCTCATTCGCCCCAGCTTCGACAAGCCATACTTCGCTCCGCAGAGGCCGGGCTCCATGAAGATGGCCTTGTGTAGCGGCATCAAGCGGTCCTGATACTCCAGCGCCTTCGCATAGTCACCTGCAAGCGTCGCAGCCTGGAACTCGGCGCAAAGGCGCGGCGCCACGTTAGCGGTCACCGAGATGCACCCGACGCCACCGTGGGCATTAAACCCGAGTGCCGTGGCATCTTCACCCGACAACTGCTTGAATTCCTTGCCGCAGGTAAGACGCTGCTCGGACACGCGCTCGATCTTGCCCGTCGCATCCTTGACGCCGACGATATTCGAGTGCGCCTTGGCAAGCGCGCCCATCGTCTCCGGCGTCATGTCGATAACGGAGCGACCCGGGATGTTGTAGATGTAGATCGGCAGCTTCACTGCCTCGGCGATCGCGGAGAAATGCGCGACCAGCCCCTTCTGGGTGGGCTTGTTGTAATAGGGCGTGACCACGAGGACCGCATCTGCCCCGGCCCTCTCGGCGTGCTGAGCAAGTTCGATTGCTTCACGCGTGTTGTTCGAGCCGGCGCCGGCCATGATAGGCACGCGCTTGGCTGCGGATTCAATGCAGAGTTCCACGACCCGCTTATGCTCGGCATGCGACAGCGTCGGAGATTCTCCGGTCGTCCCAACCGGAACGAGACCGCTGCTGCCTTCCTTGATCTGCCAGTCGACGTGGTTCGCGAACGAAGCTTCATCCACTTGGCCGGCATCGGTGAAGGGAGTGACGAGAGCGGGAATGGATCCCTGGAACATGCAGAACTCCTCATGGCCAAATCCACGCTTCGGCCGCATTCCTTGAATATTGGTGGGGCACCATAGTGCGGTGAAATCGCCGCGACAAGCGCGCATGGATCGGTTTAGGGCAAATTCCGATAGCAAATGTGAACGAATTTTACTGACGTTAGTAAGCTTTCGTTAAGATGGCTCCCGCCAAATGGTCGGGCGTGTTTTCGTTGTGAGTGTCCCATGAAGAGAGCAGTCCTGATCGTGTCCGCCCTCGGCTTTACCGCCGCCGCGTGGAGCAGCGCCGCGTCGTCGCTTCCGAATGAGGGCGCGCCCGTTCCGGACGTGAAGCCCATTGGTTTCGTCCCCCAGACGACAATACCGGAATCGATCGTTACCGGCTCAATTCCGCGCGGCCAGGCAATTGCACCCGTTAACAGTGATTTGAAATCCGGCCTGGACGCGCTTTCGGACAACAATCCCCTGCAAGCGCTATCCATTCGCGACGGCATGGGACGTGGGACGCTTGACCGGCATATCCTGACCTGGGCGATTGCGGTCTCGGGGCAGAAGGGCATTCCCTCGACAGAGATCGCGGCTGCGGCGCAGGAGTTGCAGGGATGGCCCGGGCTCGCAAAGCTGCGGGCTTATTCGGAGCGGGCACTTTACGATGAAAACCCTAACCCGACCGCTGTCTTGGCGGCCTTCGGCCATTCCGCGCCAGAGACCACGCCGGGCGCGATGATCCTTTCGCGTGCGCTTGTCGCGATGGGTAAACAGAGCCAGGCGGCGAAGACCATTCGCAAGGTCTGGCGCGGCGAGATGCTGGACAAACCGACCGAAGACAAGATTTTGGCTGAGTTCTCCGGCTTGCTGACCTCGGCCGATCACAAGGCGCGAATGGACTACCTGATGTACCGCAATCGCACTGAGCAGGCCAAGCGCTTTGGCGACATGGGTCAGGCCCAATCCCTCTACAAGGCATGGGCCGCTGTGATGAGCAAGGCACCCAACGCCGGGGCGCTTCTTGCCGCGGTCGATGGCCAGTGGAAAGGCGATGCCGGTTACCTCTTTGCGCGCATCGAACATCTGCGAAAACAGGACAAGTATACGGAAGCCGCCAAATTGTTGCGGCAGGCCCCACGCAATCGGGATGAACTGGTCAATGCCGGCGAGTGGTGGAACGAGCAGCGGATCGTGAGCCGCGGCCTCGTCGATCAAGGGGAATTCAAGGCGGCCTACGGAATCGTTGCCAATTATGCTGCGACGACGCCGACCGACATCGTCGAGGCCGAATTCCACGCAGGCTGGTACGCGCTGCGCGGGCTGCAGGATCCTGCGGCGGCACAGGCCCATTTCCGGAAGATTCTCGATTTCTCCAATGGGCCGATATCCGTATCGCGCGCCTGGTACTGGATGGGTCGATCTGCCGAGGCGGGTGGGCCTGGCAAGGCCTCGGAATTTTACGCCAAGGCCGCAAGCTATCCGACCACCTTCTATGGGCAGCTCGCCAGCGACAAGCTCGGCCGCAAGACACTGAACGTGGCGTACCCGTCTCCGACTGCTGCGGATCGCCAGCGCTATCTGGCGCGTGAGGCCGTGCAGGCCATCGCTCGTCTCGACGCGGCCGGGCATGGCTGGCGGGCCAATAGCCTCTACCTCGCGCTCGCCGAGCAACTGCAAAGCCCTGGAGAACTTGCGGTTCTGAGCGCGCAGGCCGAACGGTCCGGCGACCACCATCTGTCGCTGCAGATCGGGAAGATTGCTTACTCCCACGGCGTGGATGTCGCGGCGCTGGCCTTCCCACTCGGCGTCATTCCGACGAACGCCAACATCTCCGGCTCCGGGAAGGCCCTCGCCTACGCGATTGCCCGGCAAGAGAGCGCCTTCAATCCCGCGGCCGTTTCGGCAGCCGATGCTCGCGGATTGCTGCAGATATTGCCGGGCACGGCAAAGGCCGTCGCCAAGCGTCACAACATCGCCTATTCGAAGGAGCGACTGACCGCCGACGCCGGCTATAACGCGACCCTTGGGGCGCATTATCTCGGCGAACAGATCGACGCCTTTGGCGGCTCCTACATCATGACGTTCATTGCCTATAATGCCGGTCCCAAGCGGGTGCCCGAATGGATCGGCCGCTATGGCGACCCGCGCGGCCAATCGATCGACGCCATCGTCGACTGGATTGAGCGCATCCCCTTCCCCGAGACGCGCAACTATGTTCAGCGGGTGATTGAGAATTACGAAGTGTACAAGGCAAGGTTGGGTCAGCCGAGCGACATCGTTCGCGACCTGACCTACGGCCGCGCCTCCTGATCGCCATTGGCGTCTATTGCCGGTCGCGCTAATCTGCTCCCATGCAACAGGGGACGACGGAGCGTGGATGAAGCAAGAGACGACGGTTTCCGAGCGACAACCTACCAGAGCGACGACGGACTCACGCTCCATGCGCGAGACTACGGTGGCCCTGACATCACTGAGCGGCTGCCGATCATCTGTTTGCCGGGATTGACGCGGAACTCGCGTGACTTTCATCAGCTGGCGCTGCTCTTGTCGACCGACCGAACGACACCGCGACGCGTTATCACGCTCGACTATCGCGGGAGAGGCCTGTCCGATTGGGATGCCAACAAGGCGAACTACAATCCCGGCGTCGAGACGCGGGATGTCATTTCGGCCTGCCGGCATTTCGCCATTGAACGCGCCATCTTCATCGGCACCTCGCGGGGCGGGCTGATTCTTCATCTGCTGGCTGAGATGAGGCCGGATCTGATCGCCGCCGCCATTCTCAACGACATCGGACCGAAGATTGAACCCAGCGGCCTCAAGCGCATCCGCGACTATCTCAATTCTGCCGCGCCGCCGCGCAACTGGCCGGAAGCAATCGCATTCCTCAAGGCCTGTCATGGCCCCTCCTTCCCTGCCCTTGGCGAGCACGACTGGCGGGAGATGGCTGGTGCGATCTATCGGGAACTCGACGGGAAGCCGATCGCGGACTTCGATCCGGCCATTGCCGCTCAATTACAGATGATCGACTTCAATCAGCCGCTGCCTGATCTCTGGCACTATTACGACAGGCTCGCGACGATGCCTCTCATGGTCGTCAAGGGTGAGAACTCCGATCTCATCTCCGACAAGACGCTTGCGAAGATGCGCGCTCGGTGTCCAGCCATCGTGATGCTGGGGGCACCTGGCCAGGGACACGCACCGCTGCTGCATATGCAGCCACTGCTCCAGCAGATCAGACGGTTCGTTGCGGAGGCGTAGGACTTCTTCACGCAAGTCGCCCTAAATTAGCAGTGATCCCGCAACAAAAAAGCCCGGCTCGAAAGCCGGGCTCTCCTGATTGACTGAGGTCAGATCAGATTAGAACGCACGCTGCAGGCGGAAGTAGCCCTGCGTCTGGTCTTCGATGCCGTCGCCATCGAGGTACTGGACCGAAGCCTTAGCGTAGAAGTTGTCGGTGATCTGGTAATCAACCGTCAGACCAACCTTCCAGGCGTCGTCGTTGGTGAAGTCTTCGTCGCTAGCGTCAATACCGTAGTTGAAGAAGTACTGAGCACCGGGGGTGATCTTCAGCTTGTCGGTAGCCTGGATGGCGTACTCAGCTGCGATCGTCCACTCGGAAGCGTCGTAGTAGGAGTTGCCGCCAGATGCCCAGACAGCTGCGAGGCCAAGGGTACCCGGACCAACAGCAACCGTACCCATCGCACGGATCGCACCTTCTTCGTTGTCGGTGTCATAGCCACCGATAACCTGGTAGGTAAACGCGCCAGCCTTGCCGCCGAGGCCGAGAGCAACGCCAACGTTGTTCGGGTTTTCGTCGGAGTTAAAGTGACCGTCTTCCAGCTCGTCAACCGAGATACCGGCATAGAAGTCGCCAGACTCATACTGGTAACGGATGGAGTTGTGCAGCGTTTCGTGGCTTGCGAGAACGTCGGTTTCGCCCGAGAGGCCGTCATCCCACCAGCTGTAGAACAGACCGGCGCGGAAGCCAGCGATGTCGATGTAAGCCGAGTCGAGGATCGAGTTCTGGTAAGCAGAGTTGGCAGCATCAGCATTGTGCTGCAGAACGATCACGCCGGTGAGCGGGCCGTACTCGGTGTCGCTCTTGGCCGTGAACTGAACCTGGCCGCGGGTGAACGCATCCCAGTCAGACGTGCCATGATGACCATTGTCCAGCACGTCGCCGTGGTCAGACTGATYCCGACCAACATCAACCTGGAAACGGATGTAACCTTCGATCTTCAGGCAGGTTTCCGTGCCCGGGATGTAGAAGTAGCCGGTGCCGTAAGCGTCGCAGACGCGGACGTATTCAACCGGTTCCGGCTCAGCAGCAACGATAGCGTCAGCAGCCTGAGCACCGGAAACTACTGCAAGAGCAGCAGCGGAGCCGAGAAGAAGGCTCTTGATGTTCATATTGACCTCCAATTCAAAGTTTCGATCGGGTCTGGGTTTTTCGCCGTTAGAGCAGCGTTCCCTGCCCCATCCCCATGTTTCAAGAAGTCGGACGATCAACCGCCCTTGCTTCCGAGGTTGAAAATACAAGACCGGGACTGTCACGCAATCACCAACTTGCCCGTTTGGGGTGTTTGCGACAGCCTTCCGCATACGCTGTTGCTGAAAGGTCACAAATGCGGCATCCGCCCCTCTCGTTTCTTTATACTTTATTAAGAAACCCCTGATTTTGCGGGAGTTTGCCGCCGCTGAGCTGGGGTGTGCGGCTGTGGATTGTGCCACATTGGAACCAGTTTCCTGCTGGATTCGCGTCTTTTACAGGAGATGAGGGAGACAGCGTGTTGGCGCCTGCCCTCGGCCTCAGTGCTATCGCAGCAGAATCAGCTTTGTTGACGAAAGATGATTCTCGGTTCGATTCTGCTGACGCGAGATTCGGGACGCCAAACGCGGAGGTCGTGGACAGCGCACCGAAAGACGACGCACTCGAAGAGCGGTCATTCGTCGAAACAGTTTGTGCGATGATCATGGTGGCGGAGAGGAAGGGATTCGAACCCTCGATACGCTTTTGACGTATACTCCCTTAGCAGGGGAGCGCCTTCGACCACTCGGCCACCTCTCCGGTGGGAGCCTGATAGAGTCATTCGACAGGTGACGCAAGCGCTTTTTCGGCTTTTTCACCTGATGCCGAGGCCGCCGGCCTCAGCTCAGCAGTTGCTTGAGATCGGTAGATGCGTCAGCAATGATCGCCCTGTCAGGATTGATCCCGGATTCCAACATCTTCTTGCCGCTGACGTAGGCCCTGGCGTCATTGATGGCATCCACGGCGATGAACGCCCCATTCTTGAAATACCAGATCGAGTGGGCGCCGTCGCGCGAGCCTGGACGCAGGACTGTATCGTCATAGCCCATGTTGAAGCCGGCGATCTGCAGCTTCACGTCATACTGATCCGACCAGAACCAAGGCTTGGGATCGTATGCTTCGTTGCCGCCGGCGATGATGGCGGCGACGGCTTCTGCCTGGTCGACGGCGTTCTGCACCGATTCGAGACGGATGCGTCCGCCTTGCCACGGCAGGGCCGCACAGTCACCCGCGGCAAAAATCGACGGATCGGACGTGCGGGCGAATTCATCCACGATGATTCCGTTGGCGACCTCGAGACCCGCCTCCTTGGCGAGTTGATCGTTCGGGACGACGCCGATGCCGACAATGACGAAATCGACCTCGATCGTGGATCCGTCGGAGAGTTCGGCAGCGACAACCCTGCCTTCATGGCCGACAAGATGCTTGAGCCCGGTCTTCTCCCGGATGACAACGTCATGTGTCTCATGAATCACCCGCATGATGTCGGCCGTCTCCCTGGCAGCGACGCGCTGCAGGATTCGGTCAGCCATCTCGATCACGGTAACCTCGAGACCGCGGTGACGGGCGACAGCAGCTGCCTCAAGTCCGATATAGCCACCACCAATAATGAGGACTCGGCGACCGGGCCGCATTTCATCGGCAAGCAGGTCGGCGTCGCGTTTGTCGCGCGCCACATAGACACCTTCAAGATCTCCGCCGATTGACGCCGGCAGCGCGCGCGGCGTCGAGCCAGTGGTCAGCGCCAGGGTGCCGTACTCTAGCGAGGAACCGTCCTGCAGCAGGACCTGTTTCTTGTCGCGAACGATCTGCTCCGCCCAGGTGGAAAGCCTGATCTCGACATTGTTGTCGGGGTACCAGTGTTCCGGCCGGAACAGTAGTCGATCGAAACTCATCTCGCCAAGCAGGTACTTCTTCGTGAGTGGCGGCCGCTGGTAGGGCAGCGCGTCTTCCGCACCGATGATGGTGATTGGGCGCATATCCTTGAGCGCACGCAGTTTCGCGGCCAATGCAAAGCCCGCCTGCCCCGCGCCGATGATCACCAGTCTGTCCGTCACGTTTTCACTCCCAGCATGCAGCCGCTCGTTCCAGAAAATGGGTATCCCCTGCCTCCAGCGCCGTCAACCGGAAGCGGACAGACCTCAATCGATCTCGATCCAGCGGCGCTCGTGGAATGACTGTGCCATGGCGTGAACGGACTTCTCTATCCTAAGACCGTCTTCGAATGTCACGATCGACGACGGCTCACCGGAAATTGCGCGGATCAGTTCGCGGCATTCGATGATTTTCAGGTCGTTGAAGCCGAGCCCGTGGCCAGGCGCCGGGATGAAGCGATCGTAGGGCAGATGTGCCGGGCCGGCGAGTATCTTGCGGAAGCCCTGCTCCGAGCCGCGCCCTTCGGCCTGATAGAGTTCGAATTCGTTCATGCGCTCTTGATCGTAAGTGATGGCGCCATTCGAGCCGAAGATCTGCAGCGCGATTCGCCCTTTCCGCCCCCAAGCGGTGCGGTTTGCCATCAGCACCGCAGAGATCCCACCGCCAAGTCGCATCAGGACATTGGCCGCATCGTGATTCTCGACATCGCGGCGACCGCCTTCCTTCAACGGCCGGCTGGCGTAGGGCTTTACCATGTCGGTGATGACAGCCTCGACGTGACCGAACAGATACCAGAGCAGCGACAGCGGGTGCACGGCGAAATCATCAAGCGCGCCGTAGCCGGCGGAAAGCTCGCTCTTCCAATAGAAGAAGACATCGGGATCGGCCATGAAGTCCTCGTCCATCTCGACGCGGATGTGATTGACCGCACCGATCGCCCCCTCCTCGATCAGTGCCTTGATATGCCGGATGATGGGGTTCTGGATATAATTGTAACCGAGAACGGCGATCTTGCCCGAGGCCCTTGCCGTCTCCAGCATGCGTTCGGCATCGGCATAAGCCGGTGCCATCGGCTTTTCGCACCAGACGTGCTTCCCCGCTTCGAGCGCGGCAATCGCCATCTCGGCGTGGAACTGGTTCGGCGTGGTGACGGAAACGACATCAACTTCGGGATCGGCGATCAGCCTGCGCCAATCGGCGGTTGCCTTTTCGAAGCCGAACTCGGAGGCGCGCTTCTCGGCAAGCTCGGCATTGGCTTCGGCCAGATGGACCAGGCGCGGGCGTTCGACGTCGCAGAATACGGTCTTGACCGCATTCCATGCGAGTGCGTGGCACTTGCCCATATAGCCAGTGCCGATCAGGCCGATTCCCAGTGCTTTCATTGTATCTCCTCCAGATGTCGGGCGGATTTTTGGAATATTTAGATCATTTTGACAAGCGGCCTTTCTCGCGCACTTTTGCCGCCCGGCTCCAAAAAACTGTTCAAAACACTTGGATTTCAATAGAATAAAAACAATTGGGCTCCCGAATGAAAATCATCTATGCTCATAAATATGGAATGTTTATTTCGTTCAATGGACAGCGTGGATGGACAGTGACAGCAAAACGCCCGCCAGGGTTCCTCGCGACTTCGAGAGCCTACGCAGCATCATCATCGAACGGAAAGCAAACATGCCGAAGCGGCTTGCGCAGGTCGCAGCTTTCGCACTCGGCAACCCGGACGAAATCGCCTTCGGCACGACGGCAAGCATCGCTGCGGCATCCGACGTGCAACCGTCGACCCTGGTGCGTCTGGCCCATCATCTTGGCTACGAGGGCTTTTCGGACCTGCAGAGCATCTTTCGCGAACGCCTGCGTGACCGAACGCTGACATATGAAGAGCGACTGGTGACGCTGGAGCAGGCAAGCGGCGAGGACGAGGACGCCAACCTGCTTTCGGGTTTCATTTCGGCTGCGAGCCAATCGGTCAACAGGCTGGCGGCTACCGTTCAGACGGATACCTTTACCAAGGCAGTCGATATCCTCGCGGCTGCCGAGACGATTTACCTGATCGCCAAGCGACGCTCTTATCCGCTGACGGCGCATATGACCTACGCCTTCTCGAAGCTGAACATTAGGCACCAGATCGTCGCATCGCCAAATGGCGTCGACCCGGAAATGGTGCAGTTCGCGACGGGGAAGGATGCAGCAATCGCGGCGAGCTTCTCTCCCTATGCCGCCGACAGCCTCAGCCAGGCGGAAGCGTTGGCGGATCGTGGCGTACCTGTCGTTGCCATCACCGATTCGGCCTTTTCGCCCCTCGCCGCCCGCGCCACCTGCTGGTTCGAGGTGGCGGAGGCAGACTTTGCCGGCTTCCGCTCGCTTTCCGCTTCGATGGCCCTGACAATGGCAATTCCGGTGGCGATCGCCGAGCGGCGGCGCAAGCGAGCCCACGCAAAATCGACTAAATGAAAATGGAACAAACATTCCGAATTGACAACAATACGGAACCGATGTTTCATTGTTCGCAATCAGCAGGCGTCATGCCGTAGCCAAAATCTAGCGGGAGGACATCATGGCACAACCGAACCCGGGCTCGCAGCCAGAACCGTCGCTTGACGTGATCACGATCGGGCGTTCCTCGGTCGACCTCTATGGGCAACAGATCGGCTCGCGCCTTGAGGATATCGGTTCTTTTGCCAAATCTGTCGGCGGTTGCCCTGCGAACATTGCCATCGGGACAGCCCGTCTCGGGCTCAAGTCGGGCCTGATTACCCGCGTCGGCGACGAGCAGATGGGCCGGTTCATCATTGAGCAATCTGCGCGCGAAGGGGTCGAGACGAAAGGCATCAAGACCGACAAGGAGCGCCTGACGGCGCTGGTGCTCCTCGCCGTCGAAGCCGAAGGCGTATCGCCGATGATCTTCTATCGCGCGGACTGCGCCGACATGGCGCTCGATGAAGGTGATATCGACGAAAGCTTCATCAAGTCGTCGTGCGCCGTGCTGGTGTCGGGCACGCATTTTTCCCGGCCGAACACGGAAGCCGCACAGCGCAAGGCCATCCGCATCGCCAAGGCCAATGGCCGAAAGGTAATCTTCGACATCGACTATCGGCCGAACCTCTGGGGCCTCGCAGGCCATGCCGAGGGCTTTGAGCGCTATGTGAAGTCGGACCGTGTCTCCTCCAAGATGAAGGAAACGCTTCCAGACTGCGACCTGATTGTCGGAACGGAAGAGGAAATCCTGATTGCGTCAGGCGCCGACGACGTCCTTGGCGCACTCAAGGAAATTCGCCGCCTGTCGCCGGCAACGATCGTTCTCAAGCGCGGTGCGATGGGTTGCATCGTCTATGACGGTCCGATCAGCGACAATCTGGAAGACGGCATCGTCGGCGAAGGCTTCCCCATCGAGGTGTTCAACGTGCTCGGCGCCGGCGACGCCTTCATGTCAGGCCTGCTGCGCGGCTGGCTGAAGAACGAGCCGCTGAAGACCTGCGCCACCTGGGCCAACGCCTGCGGCGCCTTCGCCGTCTCCCGCCTGCTCTGCTCGCCTGAGTATCCGACCTGGGCGGAGCTCGACTTCTTTCTGAAGCACGGCAGCAAGCATCGCGCGCTGCGCAAGGACGAAGCGATCAATCACATTCACTGGGCCTCGACGCGCAAGGGCGACATTCCGCTTCTCATGGCGCTTGCCATCGACCACCGGTCGCAGCTCACCAGCGTCTGCGACGAACTCGGCGTAGATTACAAGAAGATCGTCGCCTTCAAGCGCCTTGCGGTAGAAGCCGCCGCCCGTGTCGCGGATGGCCGCAACGGTTACGGCATGCTGATCGACGAGCGCTTCGGACGCGACGCCTTCTTCGATGCGGCAACCAAGAACTTCGCATGGATCGGTCGCCCGGTGGAATTGCCGGGTTCCAAACCGCTTCGCTTCGAGTTCAGCCAGGACATCGGCTCGCAGCTTGTGGAATGGCCTCTCGATCATTGCATCAAGTGCCTGTGCTTCTACCATCCGGACGATCCGGCAGCCCTGAAGACCGAGCAGCAGGAAAAGCTGCGGACGCTCTTTGAAGCCGCCCGCAAGGTTGGCCGCGAATTGCTCGTCGAAATCATCGCAAGCAAGAACGGACCGCTGACCGATGATACGATCTCGATGGCGCTGGAAGAGCTCTATGCGCTCGGCATCAAACCGGATTGGTGGAAGCTCGAGCCTCAAGCTTCGACGGCCGCCTGGAAGAAAATCGATGCCGTGATCGCCAAGAACGACCCCTGGTGCCGCGGCATCGTGTTGCTCGGCCTTGAAGCGCCGGCCAACGAGCTGGTGAAAGGCTTCGAGGCGACGCTTGCAGCTCCTTCCGTGAAGGGATTCGCCGTCGGCCGCACGATTTTTGCCGAGGCAGCCCGCGGCTGGCTTTCCGGCAAGTTGAATGATGAAGAAGCGATCGCAGACATGGCCGGACGCTTCCGCCAATTGACCGAGGCCTGGTTGAAAACCCGCGGCCTACATTAATTAGAGCATTTGGGAGGTGCCCCATGGGCAAGACTGTACGATTGACGATGGCGCAGGCCGTTGCGCATTTTCTCAAGAAGCAGATGACTGAGGTCGACGGGAAGAAGGTGCCGATCTTCGGCGGCGTCTGGGCGATCTTCGGGCACGGCAACGTCGCCGGCATCGGCGAGGCCCTATACCAAGTGCGTGGCGAATTGCCGACCTATCGCGCCCATAACGAACAGGGCATGGCCCATGCGGCGATTGCCTATGCCAAGGCGAATTTCCGCCAACGCTTCATGGCCTGCACGACCTCGATCGGCCCCGGTGCACTCAACATGGTGACGGCCGCCGGTGTCGCCCACGTTAACCGCATTCCGGTTCTCTTCCTGCCGGGCGACGTCTTTGCCAACCGTGCACCGGATCCGGTGCTGCAGCAGATCGAGGATTTTGGCGACGGCACCGTTTCAGCCAACGACGCTTTTCGTCCGGTCTCCCGCTATTTCGATCGCATCACGCGCCCCGAGCAGATCATCTCGGCGCTCAAGCGCGCCATGCAGGTGCTGACCGATCCCTATGATTGCGGCCCCGTCACGCTGTCATTGTGCCAGGACGTGCAGGCGGAAGCTTTCGATTATCCCGAAAGCTTCTTCCAGGAGCGCGTCTGGACCATGCGCCGTCCGCGCCCGGATGCCGATGAACTGGCAAACGCCATCGCGCACATCAAGAAATCCGAAAAGCCGGTCATCATCGCGGGCGGTGGCGTGCTTTACTCCCAAGCAACCAAGGAACTGACGGCATTTGCGGAGGAACACCGGATCCCCGTCGTGGTCACGCAGGCCGGAAAGTCGGCGATCGACGAGAGGCACCCGCTGGCGCTTGGCTCGGTCGGTGTCACAGGGACATCGGCGGCCAATGCGATTGCAACGGAAACAGATCTGATCATCGCTGTCGGCACTCGCTGCCAGGATTTCACGACCGGCTCCTGGGCACTGTTTCAGAACGAGAAGCTGAAAATTCTCGGCCTGAACATTGCCGCCTACGATGCCGCAAAGCACGACGGCCAGACATTGGTGGCTGACGCCCGTGAAGGGCTGAAGGCAATCTCAAGTGGGCTCGCAGGCTGGAAAGCACCGACCGCGCTGGCGGAGAAGGCCGAACGGGAAAAGAAGGTCTGGGTGGAGGCGGCCGCCAAGGCGATGGCGAGCACCAATGCCGCCCTGCCCTCCGACGCCCAGGTGATCGGCGCCGTTACGCGCACGATCGACCTCGAAAGGGCAATCGGCCTTTGCGCCGCCGGCGGTCTGCCGGGTGAGATGCACAAGCTATGGCCGGCGACAGCACCTGGCAGCTATCACATGGAATACGGCTTTTCCTGCATGGGCTACGAGATTGCCGGCGGGCTCGGCGCCAAGATGGCGCATCCCGAAAAGGAAGTCTTCGTCCTCGTCGGCGACGGCTCCTACATGATGCTGAATTCCGAGCTCGCGACGTCGGTCATGCTCGGCCTGAAGCTCAACATCGTCCTGCTCGACAACCGCGGCTACGGCTGCATCAACCGGCTGCAGATGGCGACCGGCGGCGCGAACTTCAACAACCTGCTGAAGGACGCACACTACGAAGTCATGCCCGAGATCGACTTCCGGGCGCACGCCGAGAGCATGGGCGCGATTGCGGTCAAGGTTGAGTCGATCGCCGAGCTTGAAAAGGCCATCGCCGACGCGAAAAAGAATGACCGTACATCGGTTTTCGTCATCGACACCGATCCGCTGATCACGACGGAAGCTGGGGGCTATTGGTGGGATGTGGCTGTCCCTGAAGTCAGCCCGCGTGAACAGGTCAACAAGGCGCATGCGGCTTACGTCAAGGCGCGCGCCGGCCAGCGTATCGCCTAACCGGCTGTTTTAATTTTCGGAAGAGCGGTCCCGCTCTTCCAGCAATGCCTTTGAGGAGACTATTGATGAAGGCCAAACTTGGCATGTCGCCGATCGCCTGGTGGAACGACGATCTTCCTGAGCTCAGCGACGACGTATCCCTGGAAGAATGCCTGCGCCAGTCGCGCAGCGCCGGCTTCACCGGCATGGAACAGGGCCGCCGCTTTCCGAACAATCCGGCCGAGATGCTGCCGATCCTGCGCGCCGCCGACGTGACGCTCTGCGGCGGCTGGTTCTCCGGCACGCTTGTCGACGAGGACCTTTCCGCCAACAAGGAGCGCATTGCGCCAATGATCGAGCTGTTCAAAGCCGTCAACGCGCCTTGCATCGTCTATGGCGAGGTTGGCCGTTCAATTCAGGGGGACCGCTCCAAGCCGCTTGCCACCAAGCCGCGCCTCTCCGACGACGAGATGAAGGCTTATGCCCGCAAGGTCACGCAGTTTGGCGAATGGTGCGCCGAGCAGGGCATGCCGCTTTCCTATCACCACCACATGGCGGCCGTCGTCGAGACCGAGCCGGAGCTCGATGCCTTCATGCGCAATTCGGGCGAAGGCATTCCCCTTCTGCTCGACGCCGGGCATCTGGCTTTCGCCGGCGGCGACGTCTTGCGCGCCATCGATAACCACCAAGCCCGCATTAACCACGTCCACGTCAAGGACATCCGCAAAGCCGTTGTCGACGGGCTCGACCGCAGCAAGCAGTCATTCCTCGATGCGGTAGCGCTAGGCGCCTTCACGGTACCCGGCGATGGCTCGCTTGATTTCGGCGCCATTGTCAAGCGGTTCGCCGGTTACGGGTATGAGGGATGGTTCGTCGTCGAGGCAGAACAGGATCCGCGCAAGGCGCCGCCGCAGAAGATGGCGGAGATCGGTCACGCCGAACTGATGCGGGTGATGACGGCCGCTGGCTACACGGTGGAAACCGAAGGCTTCCCGAAGGGATAACACGCCCGTTGAAGCGCATTGATGTGGAATGAAGGACATACGTTCATGCCGAACCTTCTCGTAAAGCCCAAGGGTGACAGCGGTCGCGTCACCCACGTCACGCCCGACACCGCCGGCTGGACTTATGTCGGCTTCGACATGCATCGGCTGAAGCCGGGTGAGACCGTCTCCGGCGCCGCAAGCGACCGTGAAGTCTGCCTCGTCTGGGTGGCCGGCAAAGGCAAGGCGACCGCCGCTGGAGAGGATTTCGGTTCGGTCGGCGGGCGCATGAGCCCATTCGAGGGTGCGCCGCACTCGCTCTATGCTCCGGCTGGCACAAGCTGGTCGGTGACGGCGGAAACCGATCTCGAACTTGCCGTCTGCTCGGCGCCTGGCGGCGGCGATTACAAGGCGAAGCTCATCCCGCCCGGCGTGCACCCGCAATTCCAGCGCGGTAAGGGCTCGAATGTTCGCCTCGTGACCAACATCATGCCCGAGGACGACAACTCCGCTCATTCGCTGCTGGTTGTCGAGGTCATCACGCCGAACGGCAATACATCCTC
Organism: Rhizobium sp. 10N414; assembly: GCF_056394785.1. NCBI lineage: Bacteria > Pseudomonadati > Pseudomonadota > Alphaproteobacteria > Hyphomicrobiales > Rhizobiaceae > Rhizobium > Rhizobium sp. 10N414. The sequence continues at coordinate 190,026 of NZ_JBFTIN010000005.1, forward strand.
CTACCCTTCTCACAAGCATGATCAGGACAATCTGCCGAACGAGAGCCTGCTGGAGGAGACTTATTACCACCGCATGAACCCGCCGCAGGGCTTCGCCTTCCAACGCGTCTATACCGATGATCGGTCGCTCGATGAGGCGATGGCGGTGGAGAATGGCGACGTGACGCTGGTGCCGAAGGGTTACCACCCGTGCGCCACCGTCCACGGCTATGATCTCTACTATCTCAACGTCATGGCCGGCCCGAAGCGGGTATGGAAGTTCCACAACCAGCCAGAGCACGAATGGCTGCTGAAGGCGTAGGCGAAATCACGATCGGCAAATAGCCTGACAGCGCGGCAGCGTGTTGATGGTCCAATCCTCCATCAAGTGCCGCCAACGCTGCGCACACTAAGTGGCCACTTAAATCTCGAGCACGAGATGTGGGACGCCGTTCGAGGTCTTGCGCGGAGATACGCCATTGCTGTCGACCTGCGCGTTGATGCGCTGCCGGAAGGCGGAGAAGCTCTCGAAGGTCACGACATCCACCGGTTCGTCGAAGTGGATGGTGATCTTGTGGAGCCCGCCGCCCGGTTGAGCGGCAAGCGCCAGGACCTTGCCGGTGAACGGCTGGTTCAAATAGCGGCCGCGCACCAGGGAGCCTACGGAGATGGCGGCGATCGGTTCCTCGTTCGGCCGGGTGGCGAGTGCGGAGAGCGTGTTCCAATCACGCACGCCATGCTGCTGGGCAATGAGTTCCAGCGCGGCACTATGAGAGATCGCGGTGCCGCGCGCTTCCATGGCCTGGCGGAGGCGCTTGGCTTGCGATTTCAATTCTTCGATTGTCGGATATGCGGTGGTCACGGATTCAGCCTTTCGGAAGGCATGCCATTTCGACCTGTACAAGGGTGCTCGCATTGCCTGCAGTCAGCATGCACCAATTGGCTGCGACTGATCCTATCGAGTACTTCACCATGGACTTGTCGTCCGCGAGCGGCAGGCGCCTCGAGCCAAGTTCGATATGCTTGAACGGCGGCGAACTGTCAAGCGATGCCAAGGAGGCCCATCCCTGTCTAATAACGAGCCATTTTGATCTCCAGACAGGCATAAGCTTCGGATTGTAGGGCGTCATTCAGAAGTTGTCAGCAATCTTGCGCTAATCTCGAAGCGTACAACAAGCGGACGCTACCATGGCCTTTCAGATGCACCTCGACACAGAGCAGCCCGAGCAGGCTTACCGGGAGTTTTCGCTCAACCGCCCCGGAAAGATCATCTTCGTTGGGCATCACCTCAGCACGGGAACGCAGGTCCGCTGCCTGATCCGCACGATCACGCTTGCCGGCGCGGTGCTGGAGGTCAATCCGAGCCTCGAGGTCCCGAACCACTTCTTCCTCGAAATCCTCGGCATCCACGACGAGATCGGCTCGACGGTGGTCAAGCGCGAGGGCGACCTCGTGACGATCAGCTTCAACATGCTGATCAACCCGGAATTCCTGCATCACGTCTTAAGGCTGAATTTCGAATCTTAGCCTCGATGTATTGCTCTTGCATCTTGTCTGCGAAACCGCCGCTTCCCTGGTGGCGGTGCGCCGCGGCCGTAGGAGGTTGCGTCAAGAAGCTAGGTGCCGCTCTATTTGGTCGACCGGCAGATTAATGTAATCCTTCGGCACCTCAGCCGAAACTGCAGCCTGAACATCGGCCGATAGGTTGGCTCGCAGCGTACCGAGCGCCTTTGGCGGCGCAACCAAAATGATGCGACGCGCGTTTTTTTCACGCACCAGCACCTCCAGCTTTGCGGCAACCAGCTTCAGGAACTTTGCCTCGGCCTGCTCGTGCCAGTCCGTCTGCTCAACGGCACTGGCACTCTGCCCATCGGCCGCATGCGTTCGACCCGGTTTGTCTGCGCCTATTTCGCGGTCCGGTTCGTTGGGCTGACTGAGGGTTTCTTCAACCTTGAGATTCATCAATTCCGCATCGCCTGCGTTCCGCAGGATCAATGCCTTGGCACCATCGCAAACGACGACCCACGACTTCGACGGAACTCTGACATCAACCATTGTGATTTCCTCGCTCTGCAATTTTGAAGCGCTGTGCGCCGTCGACAATTAGGCAAACGTGCAAATCGACAAAGAGTTCGATGACATTTCGCGACAACTACGGTCCGGCGAATCCATTCGCACTCGACGCGAGAAGATGTTCGCCCAGCTGGCCGAACGGGCGGAAATGGCCGCATCGCTAAAATTGTATTTTCCTCGTTCACAATTGTGCAAGGCATTCGTGTGAGGCTTCAATTGAAGAGGACCGGGATTACCTTGGTTCAGGGAAACGCGGAATGTCGATGCTTCGTGCCACACACCTTGCAACCGTGAAATCCGCGGTTTACGAGACGCGCTGGGAAAAATTCAACGTAAGGCGCCCCGCCCGGATCGTTGCGGTTCGGCCCTGTCTTACCGGCATCTCCGTCCGGAGTGCGGAGATCGTCGATATCTCGCAGGGTGGCGCTACGTTTGTCGTGTCATCCACCGCGGGCCTGCCAAAGCACTACTACCTTAACATTCTCGGCCTTGCCTATCGGATCGGTTGTGCGGAAACCTATCGCAACAACGAACGTATCGGCGTCCGCTTCATCAATACGATCGAGCCCGACGTGCTGCGCCGCGTTTTGCGCGCCGACTTCATGATTGGCAACATGGAAGCGATCGAAGCCCGCGGAATTGTGCGGATGTAAATCGTGAATACCGGGGAATAATGTTTCTTGCCTTGGCGGCAGCGGGGCCTATTGTCGGTCCGAATTTTCACAGCATCCAGGAAATTGCCCCAGCATGTCCGCCTTCTCGCGCTTCACGCCGCTTGCTAACGCCCTTCCCTCCACCGTTCCGTTCGTCGGCCCAGAAGCAATCGAGCGTCAGCGCGGCTTTCAGGTCAAGGCGCGTATCGGCGCCAACGAGAATGGCTTTGGCCCTGCCCCATCCGTACTCGCAGCCATGCGCGTCCAGGCTGGCGAGATATGGAAGTACAACGATCCTGAAAACTACGAGCTCAGGGAAGCACTTGCCAACCATCTGGGCGTCGGAATCGACTCCATCGCGATAGGGGGCGGCATCGACGAACTGCTCGGCCAGATCGTACGGCTCGTCATTGAGCCGGGCGCACCCGTCGTGACATCGCTCGGCGGCTATCCAACGTTCAATTTCCACGTTGCCGGCTTCGGCGGGCGGCTCGTGACCGTGCCCTATGCCAGCGATCGCGAAGATCTCGACGGCCTCCTCGCAGCCGTCAAACGCGAGAACGCGCCGCTGGTCTATTTCGCCAATCCGGACAATCCGATGGGAAGCTGGTGGGATGCCGACAGTGTCGTCGCCTTTGCCCGTGCGCTACCGGAAACCACGTTGCTCATTCTCGACGAGGCCTACAGCGAAACCGGCCCGGCGGGATCGCTGCCCCCCATCAGCGCGCTGATCGACTTGCCGAATGTTGTGCGCACGCGCACCTTCTCGAAAGCCTATGGCCTGGCGGGCGCCAGGGTCGGCTATGTCATCTCGACATCAGGTACGGCGCGCGCATTCGACAAGATCCGCAATCATTTCGGCATGAATCGACTGGCCACGATCGCTGCACTGGCGGCACTCAAGGACCAAGCCTATCTCGCCGAGGTCGTGGCCAGCATCCACGGCGCGCGCGACCGGATCGCCGCCATCGCCAAGGCCAACAACCTCGTTCCGCTCGCCTCCGCCACAAATTTCGTTGCGATCGACGCCGGACGTGACGGCACCTATGCCCGTGCCATTGTCGATGGCCTGATGCAGCACGGCGTCTTCATTCGCATGCCCGGCGTTGCCCCGCTCAACCGCTGCATCCGCGTCAGCGTTGGACCGGAAGCTGACATGGCGCTTCTCGAGGAAGCCCTGCCGCAGGTACTTAAGACATTGGGTTAAACGCAAGGAACCGCGCCAGCCTTGTTCCTGCCGGTCGCGGTTGATGTCCTGGCATTGGCGCGTCCAAGCACCGCGCCAGCCCCCTTTTGAGGTTGTTATCGATCTTGCCCGCGCCTTTGCGGGCAAACGGTTCTCAGTGGATCGTCATCCATTCGCGGGCAGCGCGCAGCGCTTCCACGATCTGCATCTTGTCCATGCCTGCGACAACGTCAGCCCGAAGCTCGGCGGCGCGGTCGTTGCCTTTGATCGCTGCGATGTTCAGCCACTTGTGAGCGGCGACCAGATCGACAGCGCAGCCGCGGCCGGTCGCATACATCAGACCCATTTCGCAGAAGATGTCGGCGTTGTTCTCGCCACCCATGGTGGCCATTTCAGCATTGTGCATTTCAAAGCGTGCCATCGGTTTATCCCTGTTTTGCCTGTTATCGACTTGCCCTGTTTTACCTCCGGAGACCTGCCGTCTATCGCGGTTTTAAGTACCCTTCGGTTCGGCGGGTTTGCCCCGCTCGTTTGATGGATCCACTATGCCGATGCGCTTTCAAAAAACGCCTAAAACGCATGATTAATGTGAGACAAACAAAGTGCAAACGCTTGGTAAAATTGGATTTTTGTTAAGCATCGGATCCCTTGCGGATTAAGGATTTTCGACACAATTTTACGGAATATTCAGATCTGAAAATCAACCTTCCGTTCACCACGAAATCAGCATCAAATGCCCAGAACGGAAGATTTCGCCGCTGTCGGTCTGCGAAAACGCTCGCCTGAAGCAGTGAATAACACATTTACGTTTACGTTCGCGTCATCTATTTTCGCGGCTGGACATTAGGGAGGAACGAATGATCCGAACACTTATTCTCTCTGGCGCATTGATGTTTGCCGCCGGGGCAGCTTCTGCTGACGAACCGATCGTCGGCAACTGGAAGACAGCTGCGGGCGATACGGCCCAGATTGCATCTTGCGGCGGCAGCTACTGCATCGTGCTGAAATCCGGCAAGTATGCCGGCAAGAAGATCGGCATTCTCGCAGGAAGCGGTGTTACCTATACCGGCCAGATCACCGATCCAGCCAATGACAAGACCTATAGCGGATCCGGCAATATTTTCGGAAATTCACTGAAGATGAAAGGCTGCGTCCTCAACGTGCTCTGCAAATCGCAGACCTGGACACGCCTGTAAGAAACGGCTTTCCAAAAGAAAGCGCCCGGAAAGCCGGGCAGCCCGGAAAGCCGGGCGCTTTTCTGCGTCAATTGTCAGCGGGCGCGCTGATTGAAAAGGATCTTTTGCGCTTCCTTGTCATCGGCAAGATTGCTGCGTTCGCGTTTTTCCTTGCCGATTGCCGTGCCGCCGACCACGGCCGGGCGCTCCATCATCGTCTCGAACAGCGCTCGAGGTTGGGAAACTCGTTCAGGTCCTGTCCCTGCTTCTCGTATGGAACAACACAGCCGATGCAAGCCATGTCGGCGATCGAGTAGTCCACGGCGAGATATTCGCGCTCTGCCAACCGCTTGTTCATCACACCGTATAGGCGGTTCACTTCATTGGTATAGCGGTTGATGCCGTATTCGATCTTCTCCGGCGCATAACCGCGGAAGTGATGCGCCTGTCCGGCCACGGGGCGCAAGCCACCGACCTGCCAAAAAGGCCATTCCTCGATCTGGACGCGTGTGCGCTCGTCCGTCGAATAGAACTTCCCGAACTTGCGACCGAGATATTGGAGGATGGCGCCGGAATCAAACACCGAGACCGGTTCGCCGCCGGGGCCATCGGGATCGACAATTGCCGGCATGCGATTGTTCGGGACGATCTTCAGGAATTCCGACGTGAACTGCTCCCCCTTACCGATGTTGATGTACTTGACCTTGTGGGGAACGCCGAGTTCCTCGAGCATGATGCTGATCTTCCAGCCGTTGGGGGGTGGGCCAGTAATAAAGCTCAATCGTGTGCCGTCATGAAAATCTCCTTTGCGGGACAAAAGAGATAAGCAGTAGCAGCCGCGCTTCAAGCTGCCCGGCTTCATGAACGCCTGATGAACCATGATCTCAGCACCCGTTCAGCCACAACGTGGCAAGACTGTCTCAACGCTAAGGCGATACCGGGGCAAAGTCATGGATATGCTCATTTTGGCAAGACGTTTCACCATCATCACGCTGTTTGCAGCAGTCTTCGCCGTCAGCTTTTCGGTTGCGGTCAACCGCAATGCCGGTGGCGGTGCGCAGTCACACTTCGGGGCCAACTATACGTGCTTCGACGCCAGCCGCCCGTTCTGTAGAACAAGCAACTGACTGGCTGCGCGGCAGCACATCGCAGCCCCCAAAAATCTCTGCAATCCCTTTAGCCGCGTCGTTTGCTTGTTAGGAACAACACCCTATAATGCCGCATGAACAAACGAATCTCTTCCCCTCTCGACATTTCGTCTCCGTCACCTTTCGCGCCGCAAACCTTTGACGATCCCGTCGAGGCAGTCGACGCGCTGACAGAACTCTACGAACGCAACACCCATTTCCTGGTTGAGAGCTTCGCCACGCTAGCCAAGGGCGCGCCAATTACATCGCGCTATCGCGCCTTCTACCCACAAGTGAGCATCGAGACGACGAGTTACGGCCACATCGATACTCGTCTGTCCTACGGGCACGTTACCGCTCCCGGTATCTACACGACGACGATTACTCGGCCGCAGCTGTTTCGGCACTATCTGAAGCAGCAGCTTGGCTTGCTGATGAGAAATCATAACGTGCCGGTCGTCGTTTCAGAATCGACGACACCTATTCCACTGCACTTTGCGTTCGGTGAGGGTGCCCATGTCGAGGCATCCGCCGCGGCGTTCATGGACATTCCGATGCGTGATCTGTTTGACACGCCGGACCTGAACACAACGGACGACGAGATTGCCAACGGCGAATACATTCCACCGCCAGGCGAACCTTCGCCGCTTGCCGCCTTTACCGCTCAGCGCATCGACTACTCGCTTGCCCGTCTTGCCCATTACACCGCGACCGGCGCGCAGCATTTTCAGAACTTCGTGCTGTTTACGAACTACCAATTCTACATCGACGAATTCTGTATTTGGGCACGCAAGCTGATGGCGGAAGGCGGAGACGGCTACACGGCCTTTGTCGAGCCGGGCAATATCATCACGCATGCCGGCTCCAATCAGCCCGAGACCGACGTTACGCTTTCGCGCCTCCCGCAGATGCCGGCCTACCATCTGAAAAAGAAAGGGCATGCCGGGATCACCATGATCAATATCGGCGTCGGCCCATCCAATGCCAAGACGATCACCGACCACGTGGCCGTCCTTCGCCCGCATGCCTGGCTGATGCTCGGCCACTGCGCCGGCCTGCGCAACAGCCAGCGCCTGGGTGATTATGTCCTTGCTCACGCGTACATGCGCGAAGACCACGTCCTTGACGACGATCTGCCTGTCTGGGTGCCGATCCCGGCACTGGCGGAAGTGCAGGTCGCCCTGGAGGGCGCCGTGGCAGAGATCACCGGCTACGAAGGCTTCGAGCTGAAGCGCATCATGCGCACCGGCACAGTCGGCACGATCGACAACAGGAACTGGGAGTTGCGCGACCAACGCGGCCCGGTCAAGCGTCTGTCCCAGGCTCGTGCCATCGCGCTCGACATGGAATCGGCGACGATCGCCGCAAACGGCTTCCGCTTCCGCGTGCCCTACGGCACCCTGCTCTGCGTATCGGACAAGCCGTTGCATGGCGAATTGAAGCTGCCCGGCATGGCGACCGCCTTTTACAGGACGCAGGTCAACCAGCATCTGCAAATTGGTATCCGTGCGATCCAGAAACTCGCAGCAATGCCGCCGGAAGCACTGCATTCGCGCAAGCTCAGAAGCTTCTTCGAAACGGCCTTCCAATAGGCCGTTTCCCTTATTGGCGAGTGGCTGCGACCGCGCTAGTCGCAAGTTGGCGCTCATAGTGCTCGCCCGCGGCATCCAGCACCACAATCGTAACCGCAAAAAGGGCTGCGACGGCAACGAGGCGTGCGATTGTGGCCCGCATCATTGGCAGTTCCGTATCAGCCTGATAGGGCTGTTTGTTCTGTTGGCGACTTGCGCGGATGGCGTTCGCCAGCACGATCTCGAAAAAACCCATCGTCGTCACTCCATATTGTTGACGACACTTGGTCGAAGCCAGTGTGCTCGTTTCGACCCAAATTTCCGCAAAAAGATTTTTTCGCTTCCTGTCGAAATCACCCTAGGCTGAGCGTCCAATGATCGTGACAGCCAGGGAGAGCGAACGATGAAATATCTCTGCCAGGTCTGGTTCGAGCCGGCGACGCTTGAAGCCATGACCGAGGAGGAAAAAAGGAACCTCGACAGAGCGTCCCTCGCTTACGACGATGATCTGATCGCCAGCGGGCACATGATCGCCGCGCAGGCGCTGCAATCGCCAAAGAATGCCGTGACCGTCCGCGTTCGAAATGATGAAATGTCAGTGACGGACGGCGCTTTTGCAGAAACAAAAGAACAACTCGGCGGCTTCATTCTTATCGACGCAAAAGATCTGAACGATGCCATTCGCGTTGCGGCCGGTATCCCGCTTGCAAGACTAGGGTCAATAGAAGTCCGGCCGATCTACGATATTCCGGTCTATAGTTGAGGGAGACGTCATGAAATATCTCTGCCAGGTCTGGTTCGACACCGAGAAGAGCAAGCTCGTCCCGCAGGAAGAGTGGGATGTGGTCACGCAGGAATGCATCGCAAGCGACGATCACTGGCATGACCGCGGCGTCCTGCAAGTCGCTCTTGCGCTGCACGAGCCCGAATCTGCAGTTACTCTTCGAGTGAGGCAGGGCGTCACGACGGCAACCGACGGTCCCTTCGCCGAAATCAAGGAACATCTTGGTGGTTTCGTATTGATCGACGCCGCCGACATGGAAGAAGCCGAGAGGATCGCCTCGACGTTCCCCATATTGAAATACGCTTCGATCGAGATACGGCCGGCCTATTCCATCAAAGACGGGAGATAATGCGATGCGCTATGTTTGCCTGATCTACAATTCGGCCGATGTCGACGGTCGTCAGGCCCCTGCCGAAACCGAAGCTGTCGTTCGCGCGCATTTCGGCTTCGACGAAGGGTTGCGCGAACGGGGCACGCTGATTCATGCCGATGCGCTCGAAACGCCCGATAAGGCTGTCGTCCTGCGGGTGCGCAACAACGAGCTTAGCATGACTGATGGCCCTTACGTCGAGACGAAGGAGCATCTGGCCGGCCTGTATGTTATCGATGCCTCCGATATGGATGAGGCAAAGGCAATCGCCGCTGGAATTCCATGTGCGCGAATTGGCGCTGTGGAAATCCGCCCGGTGCGGATCCTGACATTGCCGGAGTAGACCTTGGAACGTCTGATCGAGGATATTTACCGATCGCAGTCTCGCCGGGTGCTTGCGACACTCATCCGTCTCCTTGGAGACTTCGACAGGGCCGAAGAAGCCCTGCACGACGCGTTTGCAGCCGCCGCGCGGACGTGGCCCCGCGATGGTGTTCCGGCAAACCCGTTCGGCTGGCTCGTTTCCGCCGGGCGATTTCGCGCGATCGACCACATCAGGCGCCGGTCGCGTTTCGATATGTCGGCGAAGGACATCGAGGAAAATCTATACGGGTCTTTCGATGAAACGGAGATTGGCGACGTGGACCTGATCCAAGACGACATGCTCCGGTTGATCTTCACCTGCTGTCATCCGATCATACCCGCCGACGCGCAAATGGCGATGGCGCTTAGAGAGATATGCGGACTTACGACTGAAGAGATCGCCCATGCATTTCTAGTCCCCGCCCCAACTGTGGCACAGCGCATCGTACGCGCGAAGAACAAGATCCGCACAGCGAAGATTCCCTACGAGGTTCCCGAGCGCGAGGAATTGCCGGAGCGGCTCGACCGGGTGCTGCATGTGATCTATCTGGTTTTCAACGAGGGATACTCCGCTTCGTCCGGCGGGGAGGTCGTCCGGGCGGATCTCACCTCGGAGGCCATCCGCCTAACACGGCTGCTCGCGCGCCTTCTGCCTCATCCTGACGTTTCTGGGCTGCTTGCCCTCCTTCTTCTTCAGGATTCGCGTCGCGCTGCCAGGCGAAGCCCGGAGGGAGGCCTCATTCTCCTGGCCGATCAGGATCGCAGGCTTTGGCACGGTGAAAAGATTCGCGAAGGTCTCGAGCGCCTCGACGGCGCCCTGCGGAATGGCGAGGTCGGTATCTACACGCTGCAGGCGGCCATCGCTGCGGAGCACGCGCGAGCCGAGACGCCTGAGAGAACGGATTGGCGCCGCATCGTCGGCTTCTATGATCTACTGCTATCGGCCCAGCGGTCGCCGATTGCCGAACTCAACAGGGCCGTCGCCGTGGCGATGGTGGAGGGAGCAGAAAGAGGTTTGCAGCTCGTTAACGCCATCCTGCAGGCAGGAGAATTGGAGAGCTATCATCTTGCGCATTCGGCCCGTGCCGATTTTCTGAGGCAACTGGGACAGAAGGCCGAGGCGATTGCAGCCTACGAGACAGCCTTGAGGCTGTGTCAACAGGCGCCAGAGCAGACATTCCTGAGAAAACGGATTTCAGAGCTTACGGCTGCGGCCGAGCGGCAGTGATATCGCAGTGCCCGTCAGTGCCGAGACGATGATCAGCAAGTGCGCATTGATGCTTGCTTGCGCCAAGGCAGCAAGGGCCGTCTTCTCGCTGGATGCGCCTAGGGCAACGGCACCGGCAGTGATCCCGGCCGGATAAGTGCCGACGCCACCCGGCGCGTGCACCGGAAGCACAGAGGAGAGCTCGCCGCCAAGCGCCCCGCCGAAACTTGCTGCCATCGGCAATACGCCCATCAGGTTGAGGGCCCAGGCGAGCACCAGAACCTTGACGAGCCAGTTGATGACGGTCATCGCCCAGGCGCGCGTGAAAGCCGCGGCATCGACCGGAAGTCCCCTCTCAACCTCAACCACCAGCTTCTGCCCTTTTACCGGCAGCATCGTGCCGGCAAGCCGCAACAAGGGTCGCCTCAGAGCAAAAGCGACTACCGGAAGTGACAGGAAGGACACCCAGACGATCCATGCAACGATGTTGTGCGGTGACGCGATCGCGAAGCCTATGCCGGCGGCAGCCAGCAAGGCGTGCAGATCAAGCAGGCGCATGACGAACAGCGCCGACGTGCCGCGCGCCAGCGGAATACCGAACTCGGTGCGCATCAACACCGGAAAGCTTGTCTCCCCCGTTCGAAACGGCAGCATGATATTCAGGAGATTGTGAATCTGCGTGACGCGAAAAAGCACCTTGAAGCGGCCCGCAGTTTCTCTCGGAAAATAATCGTAGATGCGCCAGGTCCTGAGAAAGTAGGTGCTGGTCAGAAGTGCGAGAGCGGCGATAATCGGGATAGCACCGACCTCGGCCCATTGTCCGAGAATGACCGGCCAGCCCCAAAACCACTGGATGAAAAGCGCGTAAGCCGCCACGATCACGATCGTCAGCAGCGTCATCCGATTGCGGATAATCCAGGATTGTCGGCTGGCAACAACCGGAAACTTCATATAGTAGGCTTTCCTGACTATCGCGGCGAATGCCGCTTTTGGCCGTGCGCCTTGTAGGAGAATTCAAACGTGCAGACAACAGTAGACCCACGTCAGGGCCTCGTGGAAGCGATGCGGCCGGTCGAATTGTCGCTCGTTGTGCCTGTCTTCAACGAGGAAGAGAGCGTCGGCCCGCTTGTCGATCGCATCTGCTTGGCCATGGCCCGCTACTCCGATCGCTGGGAGCTTATCCTGATCGACGATGGCAGCACCGATGCCACGCTGGTAAATGCGCGCAAGCACATCGGCCGCGAGGGCCTTACGCTGAGGATCGTCGAACTGCAGCGCAATTTCGGCCAGACGGCCGCGATGCAGGCAGGCATCGACGCCGCGACCGGCCGATTGATCGCCACAATGGATGGCGATCTGCAGAACGACCCGAAAGACATTCCGTCCATGGTCGCCGAACTGGAGCGGCGTGAGCTCGATCTTTTGGTTGGCTGGCGCAGGAACCGCCAAGACGGTCTCCTGCTACGCAAGATTCCCTCATGGTGTGCCAATTACTTGATCGGGCGCATTACCGGCGTGAAGCTGCACGACTACGGCTGCAGCCTGAAGATCTACCGCGCCTCGATCATCAAGCAGGTGAAGCTGATGGGCGAAATGCACCGCTTCATCCCCGCCTGGGTCGCCGGCGTCGTGCCAAGCTCGCGCATCGGCGAAATGGTCGTGACCCACCATGCCCGCCAGCACGGGCAGTCCAAGTATGGCATCTCGCGTACTTTTCGCGTGATCCTCGACCTGCTTTCCGTCATGTTCTTCATGCGATACAAGGCACGGCCAGGCCATTTCTTCGGCTCACTGGGCCTCGGACTGGGTGGGATCTCCGCTCTGGTGATGCTCTATCTGTTCGTCGACAAGTTCGTCTTGGGCAACGACATCGGCACCCGCCCGATGCTGATGGTCGGCATCGTTTTCATGCTGTCCTCCGTGCAGTTGATCACGACCGGCATTCTTGCCGAGATGATTGCCCGTACCTATTATCGCGACGACACCTCGCCGAACTACATCGTCCGCCAGGTCTTCGACGGAAGTGAGAATGCGTAATCTGCTGGCTCGCAAGCCGGACGCGGTTGTCCTGCTGCTGGCGGCATATTTTGTCGTCAGCTTTGTCGTTCGCCTCCTCGTGCCAAACGGCCTGCGGGTCGATGAGTCCCAGCAGGCGTTCTTCTCGCAATGGCTTGTGGCCGGCTACGACACCCAGCCGCCGCTCTACAACTGGCTGCAGGCGATGGTGGTGTCCGGCTTCGGATTGTCGATCGCAACGATTGCCGCAACCAAGAACCTGGTGCTGTTTCTTCTTTTCCTGAGCTACTACAAGCTGGCCAAACTGGTGCTCGATGATCGCCTGTTTGCTGCCATCGCGACGCTTTCGCTGTTCACGATTCCACAGGTTTTCTGGCAGGCACAAAGGGACCTGACCCATACAGTCGCCCAGATGCTGATGATAAACCTCTTCATCTACAGCATCATCAAAACGCTGAAGGCCCCATCCCTGTTCTCCTACGCGGCAATCGGCGTCACGCTGGGACTCGGCATGCTGTCGAAGTACAACTTCACTCTCGTCGTGTTTGCAGCGCTCATTGCAGTGTTTCTGCATCCAGAGGGACAGAAGCGCCTGTTCGACCGTCGCTTCTTGCTTTCACTGGCTATCGCGGTCCTCATCTTCGCGCCGCACGGCCTTTGGCTCCTTAACAATATCGGCCTGGCCGCAACCCGAACGCTGAATACCATGGCGCAGGAAGCGCCGGCCAGCGTACTCGCGAAACTGATCAAGGGGCCGACCGAGTTCTTCGGTCAGGTGCTCGTGATCATGGCGCCTCTTGTTGCGGTTTATGCAATCGTTTTCGGCAAGAAGTTCCTCCGCAGTCTGCGACCGACGACCATCTGGGCTCACTTTTTCGACACGATATTTCTGGCGATTGGCGTGCAGGTTCTCGTGCTGGTTTTCGCCATCGGCATAACATCCATGCGCGACCGATGGGTGGTGCCCCTCCTGTTCTTGATGCCGATTGCGTTTTGCCTGAAGATACAGGCCCGAGGCATTCGACCGCAGGATTTTGCGCGGCGCTTCTTTATCGCACCTCTCGCGGTCATGATCATCGTCCCGTCGCTGAGTCTGGTTCTCGCGCACGCGCCGTCACTCTTCGGCCGGCCTGAGGCCTACAACGCGCCTTACGAGGAGTTTGCCGGCAAGATCATTGCTGAGGAAGGCAAGCGTCCTGGGCTTGTGCTCACCGACAGCTGGCCGGCGTCGGGAAATATACATATGCAGTTGCCTGATGTTCCAACGATGTCCACGTTCTTCGGCAACCTGGCTATCGATTACGATTGGACCGCGGAGAAGCCGATCCTGGTGGTTTGGCTTCCCTCCAAGGATCGAACGGCGCTACCGCCGGTACTGGTTAACTGGATTGAACAGAACCTCGGCCCGCAATACTCCGCAGTGGCGACCAAGTACACAAGCATCGGTTACATCGGCGGGCGACCGGAGGATCAACGGCTCTTCGGCTACGCCTGGATATATCCGCGCTAGCTCCGGCGTCCCCCTCAGCTCGTCCGACCGATCCAGAGCGATTTCTGGGATGCGCGCCACCAGCAGGAGCTGCTAGGGAGCGACTTCGCGCCGCTCCGCTTCGTCAACTTGCGCTGCAAGTCCTTGCTGGACCAATACCTTGAGTTCGCCTGGATGCAATTTCAATGCAACGTCTCGCTCCAGGGGACGCAGCTCGCCATCCATCACGCAATTCGCCTTTGACGGCAGCTTTGGAAAGTGCAGATGCACTTCTGCCGGATGCATGATCATCACGTCCGCATTCTCCCTCACCTTGCCTCGCAAGAGATCGATCGCCAGACGCGCGACGCCGAGCGGCCTTAGTGGATTGGCGGTATAGAAGCCTAGTTCGCCACCTGTGAGGCTGTCGGCATAAAGCAAGGCATTCTGGCCGAAAGGGTTGTTTGAAACCGAGACCGCGGAGACCCGGCGCCTCTCATAAACTCCCCCCGCTTCGAACTCGACCTCGAATTCGGGTGGATTCAACACGACACCAAATGCGGCCCGCGCGCTTGCCCCCATCTTTCCAAGTCGGGAGCGGTACGAGTAGGAATTTCGATAGCGCACCATGCGCGCATGCAGCCCGGCCGAGAATTGGTGAATGAACGGCCTGCCGTTGGCGCTAGCGATATCCACACGATCGACTTCGCCAAAGGCGAGTGTTTCAAGCGCTTGCCAGATATCGAGTGGAACGCGCAAGGAACGGGCGAAAAGGTTCATTGTCCCGGCCGGCACAACGCCGAGTGCAATACCGTTTCTCCAGGCTATGGACGCTGCCGCCGATATCGTCCCGTCGCCACCGCCAGCGACGATGCCATCGATGTTTCCCCAGCGGGCCGCCCGCTCCATCGCGGGTACAATCTCCTTGCCGGAAAAGACGATTGCATCGAAATCGTGACCCGCTTCCCTGAAGATCGCCTCAGCGCGCCTTTCATAGGCTTCCATGTCGGTGGTCCTGAACGTTCCACCATCTCGATTGAAAAAGCCAACTAGTTTCATCAGGCTCCCGTTGATCCATCCCGACAGGCAAAGTCTGTTGGCGCTGCAAAGCAGATGGTTTCCGCAGCGGCAATTTCAAGCTGAAGCGCGTCTCACGGCCGCCGCGAGCGGCGACAGAGCCCCCAAATTTGCAAGGGACGTATGCAAATCGGGGGACGCTGCACTGCAGAAAACGCACTCGACCTGCAGCAATCGATCGTTGATAGATGGGATATTGGAGCATCGTCTTCATCTCCCTTCATCTCCGGCCTACCGGTCACCGGCGCATCTTGCGTCCCGTCCCGTATGTCACCTATCGAATGCCAAGGAGTGCCTCTTGAGCCAGGTCGCCGTAAACGATTCCATAGATACGATGGCGGTAGAAGAGGCCCCGTCTCCGGCGGCAATTGCGCTCGTACAACTGGCGCTTGCCTGCGGCGGCTTCGGGATAGGCACCGGCGAATTCGCTATCATGGGTCTTTTGCCTAACGTCGCCGACACCTTCTCGGTGACGACGCCGCAGGCCGGCTACGTGATCAGCGCCTATGCGCTCGGCGTCGTTATCGGTGCTCCAATCATCGCGGTTCTCGCCGCAAAGATGGCGCGCCGCTCGCTGCTTCTCCTCGTCATGGGCATCTTTGCCGTCGGCAACCTGTTGAGCGCGATGGCACCGACCTTCGAGAGCTTCACGTTGATGCGCTTCATCACGGGGTTGCCGCATGGCGCCTACTTCGGCGTTGCCGCGATCGTCGCGGCATCCATGGTGCCGATGCACAAGCGCGCTCGCGCCGTCGGCCGCGTGATGCTCGGGTTGACGGTTGCGACCCTCCTGGGAACCCCGCTCGCCACCGTTTTCGGGCAGTCTCTCAACTGGCGGCTTGCCTTTACGATCGTTGGAATCATCGGCCTGCTGACGGTCGCCCTTATCTGGTACTACGTGCCACGCGACCGAGTTGCCGAGGGCGCAAGCTTCAAGCGGGAGCTCGGCGCATTCAAGCGTCCGCAGGTCCTGTTGACGCTCGCCACGGCATCCGTCGGCTTCGGTGGGATGTTCGCCATGTTCAGCTATATCGCACCAACCACGACCGAGGTCGCAATGCTGCCGGAGAGTATGGTCGCCGTGATGCTGATCATCTTCGGCATCGGCATGAACGTCGGCAATGTCGTCGGCTCCTGGTTCGCCGACAAATCGCTGATGGGAACGATCGGTGGTTGCCTTGTGTTCAACATCGTCGTGCTGACACTGTTCTCCCTCACGGCTGCCAATCCGTTCATGCTGGCGCTTTGCGTATTCTGCATCGGTTGCGGCTTTGCTGCCGGTCCCGCTGTCCAGACCCGATTGATGGATGTCGCGGCGGATGCGCAGACGCTTGCTGCCGCATCTCACCACTCGGCATTCAATATTGCGAATGCGCTGGGCGCCTGGCTCGGTGGCCTGGTTATCGCACAGGGCTATGGCTTCGCCGCCACAGGCTATGTCGGCGCGATCCTGTCGTTTATCGGCATCTTTGTGTTCGTGGCATCTCTAAGCCTCGATCGCCGAGACCGGAGCGCCTGACGCGGCCGCCCCCGGCGTCGACGCATAGTCGACAGCAATTCCGAAAGAATGCTGCTCGAACGATATGCCGCGTCGGAAGGTGCGGCATTCTGGCATCAAGCACCTCAAGCGCTTGACTTTTTTGCCAATTGAGACCACCTACAGCCTTACGCGGATCACCTCCATTTTCCGCGGATATCAACGGAGCCATCATCACGATGCCAAGCGACAGTAGCAGTCGATTGCCTTTGCCGTACGCGGCCCTCGTGCGCTGACCTGACTCTGTCGGGCTCGCCCGTCGGACGCTACGGCGGATCGACGGAAAGGCGAGCCTATGAACATCAATCGCTTCCCACTGCGGGCGGGCCATGCCGCTCGTTTCTTCAGCAGCGACCACCTCGGCCCGATCACCACGGCCGAGCGCGTCGAACAGCTGAACACACTTGAAATATCCGAAGCCGCAGCAATCCTGGTTACGCTGCCGCAGCAAAAGGCTGTGCGAATTCTCGGACGTCCCGAGTTGCATCACGCCGCCGCGATCCTTGCAGACATGCCGGTCGAGCATGCCGCACGGCTGCTGAACGCCGTGGCAAACGACCGTGTCGCCGACCTCTTTCAGGAAATGAACGAGGAGGTTCGTGCACACCTCTTCTCGGGGCTGGACCGCACGACCTGTCTCGCCGTCCAGCACCTGATGGGGTATCCGCCCCGCACGGCCGGCAGCATCATGACGACCGAATTCGTCAGCGTGCCCGACACCTGGACTGTCGAACAGACGCTGGAGCACGTGCGCAAAGTCGAGCGTTCGCGCGAGACGGTCTATGCGATCTACGTTCTCGATGCCGTCAGCCGCGTACTAACGAGCGTCGTCACACTCCGCCGCCTCATCACCGGCGACCCCGGTGAATCCGTTCTGACCGTTGCGCAGAAGGAAGGGGTTGTGCGTGCCGATCCGCTGATGACGCAGGAAGATGTCGCCCGGCTAATCCGCAAGCATAATCTGCTCGCCCTGCCCGTCGTCAACCAGGACGGCCACATGCTCGGCATCGTTACAGTCGACGACGTCATCGACACGATGATCGCTGACCAGACCGAAGACGCCCAGAAATTCGGTGGTATGGAAGCCCTCGGCAAGCCCTACACCAAGATCAGCTTTGCCGGCATGATCCACAAGCGTGCTGGCTGGCTGTGCGCCCTCTTCCTCGGCGAAATGCTGACGGCAAGCGCCATGCAGCACTTCGAAGGCGAGCTTGAGAAGGCGATCGTGCTGACGCTGTTCGTGCCGCTGATCATGAGCTCCGGCGGCAACAGCGGATCGCAGGCGACATCGCTGATCATCCGGGCGCTGGCGCTCGGCGAACTCAAGCTCTCCGATTGGTGGCGCGTGCTGCTGCGCGAGCTGCCGACAGGCATCGTGCTCGGCACGATCCTGGGATTGGTCGGTTTCGCCCGCATCGTGCTCTGGCAAAAAATCGGGCTCTATGACTACGGCGAGCACTGGGTCCTGGTCGGCGTAACGATCTTTACCGCACTGATCGGCATCGTCACGTTTGGTTCGCTGGCGGGCTCCATGCTACCCTTCATCCTGCAGAAGCTGCGGCTTGATCCGGCAAGCGCCTCCGCCCCGTTGGTCGCCACGCTGGTCGATGTGAGCGGGCTGGTGATCTACTTCTCGGTCGCGCTGCTGATTCTCAGTGGCACGCTGCTCTAAGCACGAAAACGGGGCCGATTGGCCCCGTTTCTATTTCAGTTCCGGCAGCTTCAGCGCTCCATGGGTTTTCATGCTGCGAATGGCAAAGTTCGAGCGGATATCGCTGACATTCGGCAGGGTCAGCAGCGTGTCCGTCAGCAGCCGCTCATAGGCTGCGAGATCCTCGACCACCACCTCCGCAAGAAAGTCGGCCGTTCCCGATATTAGAAAACACGACACCACCTCGGGAATGGCGAGCAATGCCGCCTCCTGCGCCTGCGCGTTCTCGCGGCTGTGATGGGCGACCTTGAGCTCGACGAAAACCGTCAGGCCGAGACCGACTTCCTTGCGGTCGATATCGGCGCGGTAGCCGCGGATTACGCCGGTCTTTTCCAGATTGCGGATACGCCGCAGACAGGGGGACGGCGACAAATTGACCTTTTCGGCAATCTCCACGTTGGTCGCCCGGGCATCCTCCTGGAGGCATTCCAATATCGCCAGATCGAATTTATCAAGATTTGGCATGTTCGATAAAATCCTTTGGCGTGATTGGCAGATAATTGCTCATACCAGTATTCTGGCGGCATAGATAGCAAGGACATGCTTCGCCGTTTCCGCTTATTCTTCTCTCAACCGGACAGCAATCCGGACGATCACGAGAGGAGAGATCGATGAGCGCCGTTACCTTCACGAACAATGAAAAGTCCACGTCGACATCTGTCGGATATGCCGGCGCCGTCGTCACCGTCCTCATTTGGGCAGCGTGGATCCTGGCGACGCGTCACAGCGCGGCGACGCAGCTTGGCACGATCGATATCGGCCTGATCCGCTACGGTATTCCGGTGCTTGTTCTGGCGCCCGTCTGGCTGAAGACTGGATTGCTGCCGAAAGGCGTGCCGCTCCGCCTACTTGCCACGATGGTCGCGGGCGCTGGCGCCGTTTTCTTCCAGCTGACCACGTCGGCCATTCACTCGACCCCGGCATCCGCCGCCGGCATTCTGCTCGGGGGCTCCATGCCACTTGCCACTGCGCTGATCGGCGTCATCGTCTTCCGGGAACGACCGGACTTCATGCGCGTGCTCGGTCTTGCCGCGATCGTCGGCGGCGTTGCCATCCTACTGGTCCGCAGTCTCGCCGGTGCGGCGCTACCCTGGACCAGCTTTGTTTTGCTACCGATGGGAGCGATCCTATGGGCAAGCTACACGCATGCCTTTCGCCGCTCCGGCCTGACGGCTCTGCAGGCCAGCGCGCTCATCGCCATCTGGTCATTTCTAATACACATCGGTCTGGCCGTAGCCTTCGGTACGTCGATTGCCAGCGCACCACTTGGTGAGGTCGGCTTGCAGGTACTGAGCCAAGGCGTGCTGTCCGGCCTTGCTGCCACGGTCGCCTACGGCCTTGCGGTTCATGCGCTGGGCGGCACCCAGGCAGCTGCCTTCACGGCAATCACGCCGGTGCTGGCAACGATCGGCGGCGGCCTATTGCTTGGGGAGGAAATCGGCATCGCCGAGATTGCCGCCGCTGTTATCACCGGGCTCGGCGTAGCACTCTCGACCGGCATCGCCTCACGCCGATAGCAACTCCGCAGTTCGGGTCGGCGGCCAATCCGCCGGCTCACTCTATTGTTCCATGCCGCTATCGCTTCAGCGTAAGAACCATCGCAACCCGTCGTTCCRGATCCATCCCAACCGCGATTTCGTGATCCAGCTTTTTCTTCAGGAAGTGCGGAACGGCTTCGACACTCGGCAGCACAAAGCCGAGGGAGGCGTAGAAGGGCGCGTTGAACGGAACGTAGCGATCCGTTGTCAGCGTCAGTGCCGATAGCTGACGCTGCTGCGCCATCTCGATTGCAGCCGACATCAGACGCCGCCCGACACCCCTGCGCTGCCAATCCCGGCAAACATCCAGTTCGATCACATAGAGCGTGCCTTCGATTTCCTCGACCGCGAGAAAGCCGACCGGACAGTCGCCGTCATCGGCGGCAACGAGCAGCAGGCCCGCATCGAGCGACCCCCGCAACAAATCGTGTGGCAGCGTGTGCGCTTCCCTGATAACACCGAGCGCCTCCGCCAGCGTCGCGAAGGCATCGAGCTCGATCTCAGTCAGGCGCGGCAGCTCATCGAGACGCGCCTGCCGTATGGCGCAGGCGTTGCTCATGACTGCTTCTTACATATTCGGATAGACCGGCCCCTCGCCGCCCTGCGGCGGCACCCAGTTGATGTTCTGGTTGGGGTCCTTGATGTCACAGGTCTTGCAGTGGACGCAGTTCTGGGCGTTGATGACAAAGGTCTCTTGCCCATCCTTCTCCACCCATTCGTAAACGCCGGCCGGACAGTAGCGCGTCGAAGGACCGGCATAGATGTCGTGCTCGGACGACTTCTGGAGCGCCATGTCCTTCACCTGCAGATGCACCGGCTGGTCTTCCTCGTGGTTGGTGTTCGACAGGAACACCGAGGACAGACGGTCGAAGGTGAGAACGCCGTCGGGTTTCGGGTAGGCGATCGGCTTGTGCTTGGCGGCCGGCTCCAGCGAGGCCGCATCCGTCTTGCCGTGCTTCAGCGTACCGAAGATCGAAAGGCCGAAGAGCTGGTTCGTCCACATGTCGAAACCGCCGAGCGCCAC